>NZ_JBDNLG010000007.1:0-53584 GCF_047718355.1 Ethanoligenens sp. | reverse complement strand
CCGCAACCATCCTTATGTGCGACACCAACTTGCACCAGCGGGAAACCAGCCTTCCCCGCGAGCGCGCGTTTGCCTATAAGATGAAGTTGGAGGCAATGAAGCACCAGGGGGCGCGAACAGATTTGACTTCTGGACCAATGGTCCAGAAGTCCAGAAAGTATTCGGTTGAAGTGCTTGCAGATCAGACAGGCGAGAGTTACAAGCAGGTACAGCGCTACATACGCCTGACGGAACTGGTGCCGCCGCTGCTGACCATGGTGGATGAGGGCAGCGTGGCGTTTCGTCCGGCAGTGGAGCTTTCCTATCTCAAAAAAGAGGAACAGCAAACTCTTTTGGATGTGATGGAAAGCGAGCAGGTTGCCCCATCCGTGTCTCAGGCACAGCGCCTGAAAAAATTCAGCCAGGATAGCAAACTTGACCGCAACTCCATGGAAGCCATTATGACCGAGGAAAAGCCAGAGGTTGAAAAGCTCACCATTCGCGGGGATAAGCTGCGCAAGACTTTTTCTGGCCTGTTTCCGCGCGACGCAACGCCCCAGCAGATGGAAGATACCATCGTAAAAGCCCTCACGCATTATCAGAAATTCCAACAGCAGAACCGCCAGCAGCATAAAACGCACGCAAGAGACATGGCGCGCTAAAGGAGGGTAAATCATGCTGGAACCAATTGAAGGGGCGGACGGATACATTCGCCTGCCACGCATTCTCTTTACAAGCGAGCAATATAAAGCGCTGTCCACCGCCGCAAAAATTCTGTACGGCTTGCTTCTTGACCGTTTGCATCTTTCCATTAAGAACGAATGGAAAGACCCGGACGGGCGGGTATACATCCGCTACAAGGTCAAGGACATTGAAAAAGCCTTAAACTGCGGACACGACAAGGCAATTCAGCTTTTGAAACTGCTGGAGCGGGAAGATATTGCCCTTATTAAACGTGTGCATCAGGGCAACGGCAAAACAGACCGTATCTATGTGCGGGATTTTATGGTGGAAGGAAAATTGCCGCCGCTTCCGCCGTCTACACCCCCACATAAGCCGTGCGCAGATAAAGAACCTATCGGGTCGGAAAACAAGACTTCTGAAAACAAGACCAATACACCCGCCACCTCCGCAGAAGTCCAGATTTCAGAAGCACGCAATCCGGTGACATCGGAAATGCCGCAGGTAGCACTTACTTCTCCACAGCTTTTTCCACAGCCTTTTCAACAGGCCGTACATGAAGTCGGAAATGTAGAGCCAGTGCGGTCTGATTATCCGAATGGTGCGGATAACATTCTACTCTTTCCACCGAGTTTTCAACATGGAAAAGCGGATGTCTGCTTTTCCGATGCGGGAAAACCGGAAACAGACCCAAAATCAGGTGCAGGCAACCTAAAAACTGGACAAGCGGGTACGGATATCCGACCGGCGGGTCTGGAAACCCGACACCATAGTTATATAGACTCTAATTACTGTGTTAAGTACTCTCCCCCTCCTCTTGTTCCCCCTCAGCAAGCAGGCAGCTTGAAAATGGAGGAGGTGGCGGATATCCGCACCTCCGTGATAAAACAGATCGATTACGACGTCCTGTGCGAACGGTTCCCCGCAGACACGCACTATTTACAGCTCATTGTCTCGCTTGTCACGGATTTGCTGCGCAGTCAAAAGCCCACGCTGCGGGTCAATCAGGAAGACCTGCCGGCAGAAGAGGTGCTGGAGCACCTGCTCCAGCTGCGGGATGAGCATATCGAATACACGCTACTTGTTCTCGCGGAACAAAAAAACATCGGCGCTCTGCGCGGCTACCTGCTCACCGTGCTGTATAACGCGACGGTTCCCGGCGCGCTGGAAGCCTATTACGACAACCGAGTGAAACGCGATCTGGAACTGGAATGGGAGGCCGCAAAACCGGCCTATGCCGTCTGACGGAGGAACGAAAATGGCAGATTATCAGAAAATGTATTTTACGCTTTTTCACGCGACGACCGATGCAATCAACCGGTTGCAGGAGGCACAGCAGAAGGCAGAGGAACTTTACATACAGTCCGGCGAAACCCCACTGACGACTTTGCGCGCGGAGCAGGAAGCCGCCGTGACTGTATCCGATACGCCTGACACTCACATGCCCGGCGCCAAAGAGCAGCCGACCCATAAGCCGTTGGATTGCCCGCGCCATGAAAGGCTTGCCGGAAAAAGCCACCACAAAAATGACCCGTGCAGATAGGGGGCAAAGCAGAATGAGCAACAATGACATTCTCTTCGTGCAGGTAGATCCGGAAAAGGCTTTTATTCCGCGCCTGCTGCTACACCGCCAGATTCCGGAAAGGCAAAAGGAGATTCGCATGAAATGCAATTTGTATAGACGCTGCCAACGGGACGTACATAACCCGCACACCCTAACATCAGCCGAGCAAAAGGCGGTGCGGAAGGCTGTGCAGAAGATCATGGCAGACGTGATGGCTCCCATTTCTGCCGCTTTTTCCACGGGCAGAAACAGGAGCGTAAAAAGATGACCTGGCGCATGGTCGGCACCTGTACGTTTTACGCCCTGATCGTTGCGGCCGCGGTCACACTGGGATTTTGGCATTAGCTGCTTTCCATGGCAAGGAGGTGATATCCGTAAAAGTACTGGCTTATGTGGGGCTGGCCGCCTTTGCCGCAGCCGCACTTTTGAGCATGGCTCTTATATTTGTCCTGACCAGTTAAGTATGACATGCGACATGAAGAGGAGGAGGCAATTGAATACCGGTACGTGGATACACTTTTGGGCAGTGCTCTCCAGCTGTTTGCTGGTAGTGCTGCCACTTTTATACGCAGGAATTGTAGATGCGAAAACGCGGCAAATTCCAAACCGTGTCTTGCCATTTCTGATCGCTTCCGGTGTCATCCATCTGATGATGATCGGTTTTTCACCGTCTGCCGACTTTTGGGCAATATGTGGCTTTTTCGCCGGGGGGCTGCCGCTGCTCATTCTGGCATTCTTCACCAAAGGGAAATGCGTCGGATTTGGTGACATCAAGTTGGCGGCCTGCGCAGGCTTTGCGCTGGGCATAGCCAGTTACCCGGTGCTGATGGCCGCGCTTTGTCTGTTTTTGATTGGCAGTTCCGTCTTTTACGCCGCCAAAAAGACGCGAATGAACACCCCGCTGCCATTTGGCCCGTATTATGCCGCCGCCGCATTGGTGGTATATAGCACAATAGCCGTCGCTACATTTTTCAGAGTTTAGGGAGGTATCATCCGATGAACAAAAAGAACAAACAGACCATAGGCGTGCTTTGCATCGCCGCCGCTGTCGCCGTGGGCGGCCTCTACTGGTATGCCTTACATGCAAACATGGCAGGGGTATCCGTCGTGCGCGCAAAAACGGAAATCCCGGCAGGCACAAAAATCACATCCGAGATGCTGGAAACCGTGGAAATGGGCAAGCTCAACCTGCCCGCGAACATTACCGGCAACGCCGGTCTGGTGGTTGGGGCTTACGCTGACACGCAGCTTTCCCCACATCAAATCATCACCGGCAACGATTTATCCGGCCATCAGCCCACCTATGCCTTGAGCGACGGGGAAATGCTCTACAGCATCCCGATGAAAAACCTTGCGGACAGTCTCAGCGGCAAGCTGCAAGCGGGCGATATTGTTCGCGTTGTCGTGCCCGCACAATCCGTGGCAGGCAATAACACGGTTGCGCAGAATAACAATCTGGCCGCGCTGCAAGACGTCCGGGTGACGTCCGTAACAGGCTCCAATGGGCAGGAAGTAACACAGACCGCCCCGTCGCAGACCACTTCCGGCGGCGCGTCTTCCTCTGCCAATCAACCCGCAACCGTAACGCTACTCGTTGATCAGCAGCAAGTTAACGCCATCGCGGCTCTCGACGGGCAGGAAATCCAGCTCGCACTCGTGTCGCGCGGCAACGAAAAACAGGCGGAGTCCTTGCTTGCCCAACAAAGCGCGCTGTTAAAGGGGGCAGACTGATGCTGCAAAATCTGACGGCGGTCTGCGGGATAAACGGCTGCGGCAGCACGACGTTTGCAGCAGCACTTGCTGCACATCTTGCCAAATCCGGTACGCATACCCTGCTTATCAGCCCGGATACGCACGTTCCGGCATACAGCCTCTGGAAGCCCGATATGCCGCCTGTGGAAACGAAAAAAAGCGCGAAGTCGCTTGGGCAGCTGTTTGCCGGTGAGCTGACCGTGGAACGGATTGCGGAGCACGTCTATATTCCACGGGGCTTTCATCAAAATCTTGGACTGCTGGGCTATCTGGCAAAAGAATCGGCAAATGAGTACGTGCCGGTAGATATGTCCACGGCGGACGATTTTCTGAAAATGGCCGCAGATATGTCGGATTGGCAGATTATCCTCGACGCCTCGCACGATGCGGGCGCGATCAGCACGCTCGGCGTACAGAACGCCGCGCTGATCATCCGTATCGTGGAACCCGATTTGCGAGGCGCATCCTATCTCCACAGTCAGCCGCCCGAAATCCTCAGTGGCGAAACACGTTGGCTGTCATGCGCCCGCAGCATGGAAGACGTGACCGAAACCTTTGCAGAAAAACTCGGCATTTCGTTTGCGGCGGAAATCCCGTTTTTGGAAGAAGCCCATGTCAAACTCATGGAGGGCAATTTGCTGCAACCGTATGGGAATCGGGAGTATCTCGCCGCCCTTACTGCTGTCGCACAGGCGATAAAAGGAGGCGCGGTATCGTGACGGACCGTTTTACCTATCCGAATGGAACCGCCCTCGACTATCCGTCCATGCTGGCGCGGATACAGGATTTTGTTTCGCACGAACGCACAATTGCGGTGAAAAGCGTAGACGACTTGTGGCCGGTCATTGCCCAGCGTCTTATATCTCAGCAGATTGCAACCGTGCGTCCCATACCGGAGATTGCAGCGGACATGGCACAGGACATGGCTGGTATTGGCCGCATCCTCGCAAAGTACCTGTTGCATCTTGATGACTATTCCACGCTTGAAGAAATCAACGTAAACGGATACAACAGCCTCTGGCTGCGCTTTACCGACCGGCCTGATGTGCGAATCAATGAAACCTTTTCAAGTCCAAAAGAGTTGGAAAACCTCATCACCCGGCTGTTATCCGATAGCGATTCCGAACCGATGAACCGTTCCACGCCGGGCGTTGTCAGCGCGGTTCCCGGCCTAAAAGGCGTTCGCATGACCGTTCTTGGTTCACCGATTGTCCCGGACGGTGCCGGCGCGTATGCATCCATTCGTATTGTGCGCCCTAACGTTGTGACGGGCGAGAAAATTCTGGCAAGCGAAGAGCTGTCCCCGGATATGCTGCGTTTTTTGCGCATGTGCGTGAAATACCGGGAAAGCGCCACCATCTCCGGTGAAAAGGGCGCCGGGAAAACGTCTTTACTAAACTATTTGAAATCCCTAATCCCTGGAAAATACCGCATCGGCGTCATCGAAGAAGGCGCGCGCGAACTGTCCACCAATATTCTGGACGATGCCGGCCTGCCCATCACGCAGGTTCTCAGTATGCTGACCCGTCCAAAAGCAGACCCGGATGAAAACTACGACGCCTCGCGCCTGCTCGAACTTTGCCTGCGCTTTGATCTGGAATACCTAATTCCGCAAGAAATGCGCGACAAAGAAGCGTATGGGGCGCAGGAGTGCGCACGTACCGGGACAGCGGTCTATTCGACTCTGCATTGTAACGACGCAAAGGGGACGTATCCCCGCATCGTCACGCTTTCACAGAAAGCGTCCAGTGAACGGGCGTCTATCTTGATGGGCTATGCGGTCGAGGCGTTCCCAATCAGCGCTTATATGCAGCGGATGCCGGACGGGAATCGCCGCTGCCTCGAAATTGTGGAGGCGGTTGGAGTAGATGAGGGACGGGTGGTCAGCGTGCCGTTGTTTCGATATATCGTCGAGGACAACACCGTGGATGAAGACGGTACCGTCCGCACGCTGGGACGCTTTGAGCAGGTCGGGCACATTTCAGATCGGCTGCGCGACCGGATGATTGCGCGCGGCGCGTCTCGCGCACA
This sequence comes from Ethanoligenens sp., assembly GCF_047718355.1. Classification (NCBI taxonomy): domain Bacteria; kingdom Bacillati; phylum Bacillota; class Clostridia; order Eubacteriales; family Oscillospiraceae; genus Ethanoligenens; species Ethanoligenens sp. The sequence goes on along the minus strand of NZ_JBDNLG010000007.1, from coordinate 47,577 downwards.
ACTGCAAACGTTTCTTTGAGGCAGAAAGAGGTGTGAATTCATGGATTTATTTTTCACTGCCCTGGTGACGGTGAGCATAGCGGCCGCTTTTGTTTTAATTACGGGGATTTCTCCGGGCGAAACCGTAGCGGCCCTGTTCTCACGCCAGAGGCAGCCATCACTGGAAGCGGAACTTTTGAACATCCGCGGCTTAAAAAAGCAGAACTTCATTGAGCGTCAATTTTCCCTTGCAAAAGCAATATTGGAAATCACGGAACGCGGCAATGAGTATGCAAGATATAAGCGCCTTTCGATACTGTTTGCGGCAATCGGAGCCGGCATTGGCGCGGTGCTGCTCAACCCGTTTCTCGCCGCTGTTCTTTTGGCGGCCGGACTGCTTGGGCCGATGTTTGCCGTCCAGCTGTCCGTAACGTCCTTTCAGGCGGAAAGTCGGGAAACGCTGTACGCCGCCATTTCCACGGTCACGGGCAGCTTTGACCAGCTGAAGGATTTGCCGGCGTCTGTCAGTGCAAACATCAATCACATGGGCGCGCCGGTGCAGGCGGTCTTTCAGGAATTTTTGCGGCAATGCACCATCATCAACCCCAGCGTGGCCCGCGCGCTGACCATCGTAAGCGGCATGATTGACAGCGACAACTGGCGGGAATGGTGTGATACCGCGCAGATCTGCATCGAGAACCCTTCTAAAAAAGAGGCGCTGCGGGAAGTTGTGGAGAAGTGCAATAAGCAAAACCAGATCCACGCGGAGCTGGATATGATTCTCCGCAGGCCGTTCCGGGACATGATCAAGATGGCCTGCATTGTGATTGGCCCCATTCCTTTTATTTGCTTCATCTTTCCGGACGCTGTCCCGGTGCTTTTTGGCACCTGGCAGGGGAAAGCCGCGTTGGCGATAATCGCCGCGGCGGTTCTCCACGGGTTCTACCGTGCGGTCCACGCTTCAAGGCCGTTGGGAAAGGCGGTGGAGGCATGAACCTGTTCTCTACCGTTTATCTTTGGCTTTTGTTCAGCGCTTGGCTGGGCGCCGGCGTTTATATGCTGGTTTCTACTTACCTGCATCTGCCGTCCCACCGTGCCAAAAAGATGCTTGCGCTGCAATGCGACGACAGTAACATTGCTTTGAGCGAAGCGCTTTATCAGCCGGTTGCAAAGCGGATCGCAAAATGGATTCCGCTGGGCCGTTTCCGAAAGCGGCGGCTTGCCAGGCAGCTTTCCGCCGCGGGCGTGGATATGACGCCGGAATACTACGTGGCCGGAGCGCTGACCATGGGCCTGTACCTGTTTGCGATTGCGGCAATTTTGCTGCTTCTCTCTATGCAGGGCGGCCTGCTATTTCTGTTAATGGGCATATGGATGGCATTTATGGCGGTCATGATGACCAGACAGATGCTGCTCCGCGTGCGCAAGTGGACACAGAGCTACCACCGGGCGCTGGAAACGGACCTGCCAAAATTAGGGTCTGCCGTCCGACAGGCAGTCAAAACAGACCGCAACCCGGATATGTACTATGTCATTGAGCAGTACATTCCAAGGGCCAATCCCGCTATGAAAGCGGAGCTTACCGTCCTGTTGGCGGATATGCGCACCGGTGCGCGTATTGCTGCTTTGGACCGTTTTGAGGCGCGTCTGAACAGCACCCATGCGTCCACGCTGGTAAAAGCGATGATCGGTATCGAGCGCGAGGGCGGCGCACATATGCAGGAACTGTTCGACGGTCTGGATAGGCAGCTGCGCGAATGGGAAATCCTCCAGCTTCGAGAAGAGGCGCAGAACCGCCCCGGCGAGTTTAACCCGGCGTATATCGGGCTGCTACTGTCTATGCTTCTGTTCTATGCCGCCCTGTTCGGTACGGTGCTGCTAAACGCTCTGCAACTGTTCAATCAATACTAACCTTTTTGGGGAAGATTGGCCGGCTTATTCGTGCGTAGAAGACCTCATTGCTCAATTCGCCGATGCGATACAGCATTCCAGTGTGACGCTGGTTTATGCTCATCAGCCATCAGGCCGTAAAAAAGGAGGCTCATAAAACCCCCGCTTTTTTTATGCCATATAGGGAGGTGATTATTATGCGCCGCCGTTACCAAAGGCGGCTGTATTTTGGTGTTTTGATCAGACCGTATTCACTGCGACACAAGGAGAATCTTATGATTTCGAAAATCAAAACCGCCGCTGTACGGGTGACCGCGTTTGCAAAAAAAGCAAACGACAAAATGCTGCTCACCGGTATCCATGCCAATCACATGATGGGGCGCGCCCGTAACGCTGTGCTGGCGACGGACGGCGCCATGTACGTCGATGAAGGCGGCAACATGCTCATTGCCGCCGTGGTTGGAATGCTGCTGCTCGTCAGCATTTATTCCCTGTTTAAGACCGGCGTCATCCCGAATGTGAACACCAAAACCAATGCCATGTTTACGTATTCCAACTAAAAGCGTTTCTGTTTTCTTTGCAGCTGCCTTTGCTTTAAAGGCCACCTTTTTGGGGGGTGGCCTTTCTTTTGAAAATTCCGCATGTTGCGTTTACATATTCGAAATTACAAGAGTGAGGAGGAATGAGCCATGCGTAAATGGTGGGTCCGGCTGATTCACGATAAACGAGGGTCGATGTATCTGGACACCGCCGTCTTTGTTTTGTTTGCCTGCATGGGTCTGGCGCTGACCATATCTGTGCTGGCAGTCAGTTGGAGGAAGACCAGCGCGCAGGATATTGCCGATTACGCGGCAAGACAGATTGCGGCGGACGGCGCGTTCTCAGGTAGCACAATCGAGAAGCTGACGACGGTGGCGGGCAGCGGGCACTTTTTGATCGAGGTAAAAACCGACAGCGGGTTGGACGTGTCCGTGCCGGTCAGCTCATCGGAAACCGGATATGCCTTGCAGGAAATCCAACAGGGCACAGGTTTTTCCGTCTCCATCACATCCACCGATCAGAATGTCATCGGGGTTGGCGGCATACAGACGAACAACACATCGGTTTACGGCGCGGCAAACGGCGTTTCCGCTACCTATTGGAAGGGGTGACCGGTTATGCCCAAATGGTTAGTTCGGTTTCTGCACAGCAAGGCTGGAAATATGTATCCGCTGGTCGCCGCGTATCTGCTGCTCGCTATGTTTCTGCTCGCTGTGAGCATGGAACTCTGGCGCGGTCACGCGGTCACAACCGGCGCATACAATGCCGTCCGTTCCGCCGTCTCCGATACAGTCACGGAAAACGCGGCAAACCTGTACAGCGCGCAGACGGATATGGCAGCCGATGCTTATGCATACGCAGATAACGGGTGGATGGCACAGGCAGACACCAGTGCCATTACCAATATGCTGCAAAACCATCTTGGCCTGCGGCAAAGCGGCAGCGACTGGGTTTGCTATGATGGGGACGGACACGAACTGTACCGGCTGTCCGGATTGGCTGTGCAAATAACAAACCCATATGCCCCGCAAGGAAGCCCTTCATCGGCGTCCAAATTTACCGTTACAGTGACATGGACGCTCGATTATACATTTTTAAACATCATGCCAATGTCTACGCCGATGAAAGTTGCTGTCAGCTCCAGCGGCAAATTCTAACACGACCGTAGAAACACAATGCGAAAGGAATCGGTATCACGATGAAAATGAGCTTTACAGTTGAGGAAAAAAACACAATGGAACGCGCGTTGGATATGCTTGGGCAGGAAGATCTGTCCGCAAAACTCCGGGTATCCGCCTCACCGGATTTATCCACACAAGAGATGCAAACCATCCGCACTGCCGCCATGGAGGCGGGAAAGAACACGGAAGGCATTGCAGCCACAAGCCCACGGCAGATTATTAAGCGGCTGGATACCGCAATGGCGCAAATGGAAGATGACCTGCACAATTCGCCGTCTGTTCATCAAAAGGCAGCAACCGCAAAGCTGTCCTTGACGCCCGAAGAACAAGATGCACTTGGCAATGCTTTGGAATCCCTTGCGCAGCCGCGAGGTGTGGACGCAGACGCGGCCAGGAACGCGCGGGATTTGGCGGCGAAAGTACGGTCAGAATCCACACCAAATTTAAGCGTAAATGAAGTGAAGTCTGTCCGGGCGGTGGTGCGGAATCTGTCGCGTATAGGTTTCAAGGAATTTTTTGGTTCTCCGGAACTGACCGCAAAACTGGACGCCGCAATTTTGCAGGCGGAAAACTCCCAAAAAGCAGCCTTGCCCACGCCGTCCATTATGAAGGAGCCGGCCATGGTCGAATTGCTTACCGGGCTTTCCAACGCCCGCAATGCGGAACAGTTTGCCAATGTGGCCGATCTGATGACATCGGTTGACGCCTTGGAAGAACAGCTAAACGCCGCTTTTGTACAGTTAGAAAGCATGAAACGGCAACTAAACGCGTTGAAAGGCACCGTGCCGCAAAAGCAGGAGGGTGTGGTGCAGCAGGCTGTCCAACATGCCGATCAGGCGCTCGGCAAGGTAAAAGAAGGACTGCACGTCGTCAAATCCACGATTGTGAATGCCGCGAAGACTGCTGTAAAGCGCGCCAAAAGCGCTGGATGGGGCGCGATTGGAAAGCTCCTAAACTTTGTCGACCTGTCGGAAAAACTCGGCCACCTGCAAAATCTGCTTGGCGACGCCGCCAAAACTCTGGAATCTGGAATTAAGCGTGTGGAACTGGTTGGAAAAGAATTTTACCGGTCGGACGCGCACATGGATAATGCGTTTCACATTCTTGTCGGTCGCGAAGGCAAGACTGTTGACCCAAACGGAATTTCCACCGGTGCCCAGTCGGTATCCGGCTTGATGTACGGCGCGCTCAAGGCAGTCCACAAGATGGAGGCAATTACGGGTGGTGCAATAAAAGGCGTGCAAAATGTGGAACGGTTTGCCAGCGCGGCGGAAAAGAAACCTTCGCTTTTGAAAAAATTACACGCCAATCAGGAAAAGATTGTTGCCAAAGCGCAGCCGGAAAAAGTGCTGGCAACGCCGAAAAAAGAGCGCTAATGCTTTTGGACGGTGACTTTTTTACAGTGAGGTGAAAATTGTTCATGGAAAACGCACAAAATATGCCCGGCATATACATCGCACTAGAATTTCTGAGTGGATGGACCAAATTCGCTTCAAGAAACATGCTGCCTGAATTCATGCCGCTTGTTATTCTTTTGGCTTTGTTGATATCTCTCCTTCTTATTGCGGGAATTGGGGCGCTGGTCGTGTTGACAGAGAATCGCAAGTTGATGAAAAAGGGTGCGCAAATTAACACCGCAGAACACAAAAATTTGCATGACAGCCTAAGCAAAATGGCGGATGAGTGGCAGCGCCTGAACAGCGAAAACAAAGAGCTGCGCACGGAGAACACGCGCCTCCGTGAAGAAAACCTGCATCTAACAACGGAAAAAGAGCGCGCGCAGGCACAGCATTCCAAACAGCACAGACCGCCCGACAAGTCCAGATGATCTTTTCGTGTGACAACATTGACGGTTTCGTTTCAGCGGCTTAACATAGAGGCAGAAAAACATTGATAACGTCTGGAGGAAATGCACATGCGTACATTTTTAAAAATTCTTCAAGTTCTGCTGGTTCTGCTTCTGTTACCGTTAATGTTTCCGTTGATTTCGCTGCTTAACTGGCTGTTTCAAAAGATTCCGGATGTGGATGAGACTACCGGGTCTTCAAAGTCTTCTGATTCTTCCTCGCAATCCGAGCCTGAACCGCCCAAGCAGGAACCCCACGCGCAGTCGGTGCCGGATTGCTTTCGCGTTTTGGGCATTACCACCGCGTCATGCACGGCAGATGAAATAAAACACCAGTATCGCCTAATGGCTATGCGCGCGCACCCGGACGTGGGCGGAAGCGAAGCGGAAATGAAGGCGATCAACCTGGCCTATGAGCAAGCGATGGCCTATTGTGCGTAAATACGAATTTGTCAACAGCGTTGACAGGTAAACACCAGCAGTGTAAGATAGAACCAGAAACAGGAAATGTATGGGGAATTTAAGGGGAATTGAAATGATTGTCTTGAAAATCCTGCTTCTGGTTGTGCTTGCTCCGGTGCTTGCTGTTTTAACGGTCATACGGGGTATCCTTCAGGTATTTGGCCCAATTATCAAGATTGTTTCAGCGCTTGGAGCAGTCATAACGGCTTTCATTGCTACAGGGTCTTTGATTCTATATTTTGTAAGCCCTCCAAAAAATACGCACGGGGTTTTAATTGGGATTATCTTTTTGTTCGTTCTGGTGTTTGCGTTTAGTTCGTTTGGTATTCCATTTTTAAGTGATGCGCTGATAAACTGGACTGATTTGCTTAGACGCCGTATCCAGTCCCTGTATAGCCGGTCATTTCTTCGTGGGTGGAAGACATATGAGTCAAGTTCCTATGAATACGCATATGAAAGCAACGAATACGCAGACGATGGCAATCCGTTTCGTGAGCAGTCTTATGCTGACACGGCAGAAGATGAACCTAAAGTTCCCGAATGTTTTCGCACATTGGGATTTACCCAAATGCCAACGGAAGTTGAAAATGTGACCCAGCGCTACCGGCGTTTTGCTAAAATTGTTCATCCGGATGTCGGAGGCAGTGATGAAGAAATGGCCGCACTCAACAGCGCTTATCATAAGGCATTAGAATTTTTCAAATAAAAGCATGGAGGAATCATTATGAAAAGCAAGAAGAGCAAAGGAACACACACCAAACTGGCAATCGTCACAGCTGCCGCCATTCTGGCGGTTGCCATATCTTCAACCGGTATTGTGTATGCGCAGGCCGTGCCAATCCAGCCGATTATCACGGCCTCTGGTGTGCAGCGGCTGCAAAGCGTTTCCGGTGGGATCACGGATATTGATGCACCTAACAGTGCGGTTTCCGGTACGATGACTGTTTCCGGTTGGGCATTAAATGCATCCGGTATCAGCCGCGTAGATATGTATGCATTCGACAGTGCCGGATCAGCGCATTGGCTTGGTTCGGTATCTGCCAATGCATTGACTGCTCGCCCGGATGTAAAAGCCGCGTTCCCGGATTATAGTACATTGAACAGCGGCTACAGCCTGTCGGTAGATACGACCAGTTTTAAAGCAGGTACTTATACGCTTGGTGTGGCGGGCATCGGTAAAGACGGCACTGTGCAATGGACGACCAAAACCATCACAATTGGCCCTGCACCGTTAACCGACATTGACGCACCATCTGGCGAACAGGATGGAAGCTTTACCGTGTCCGGCTGGGCACTTGACAAGTCCGGTATTAACCGCGTAGACGTGTACGCATGGGACAGCACCGGCGTGGCACACAGTCTTGGCTCCGCGCCGGTTGCGTCCTTGACTGCGCGGCAGGATGTAGAGAATGCATTTCCGACCTTTGGTACACTGGACAGCGGCTACAGTGTGACGGTAGCAGACAAGACCTTGGGAGTCGGAAAGTACACGCTGGCAGTCGCCGGCATCGGCAATGACGGAGATGTGCAGTGGGCGACAAAAAGTATTACGGTCGGTCCTGCTCCGTTGACAGACATTGACACGCCGGACTGGACGCGGGTGACGGATGGAAAGTTACCTGTTTCCGGGTGGGCGCTGAACAAGACCGGCATCAGTCGCGTAGATATGTATGCATTGGACAATTCCGGACATTATCACAGCCTTGGTTCGGTGGGCAGCGACAAGCTGACCGCGAGACAGGATGTCGAAAGCGCGTTTCCGTCATTCGATACCCTTAACAGCGGGTACAGTTTGACCGCTGATGTGAGTTCTCTTTCTGCTGGCAGCTATACGCTTTGCGTCGCTGGTATTGGCAACGATGGTTCGGTACAATGGGCAACGAAACAGTTTAGCATTCCGGGTACTACTACTGCCGCGCCGATCACCGACATCGATACACCGTCTCAAACATATACCGGAGTCATCCCCGTATCCGGCTGGGCGCTTAACAGCTCCGGTATCAGCCGTGTGGATGTTTACGCCTATGACAGCAACGGCACACCGCATAGTCTTGGCTCGGTATCCGCCAATGCACTTTCTGCACGGCAGGATGTACAAAACGCATATCCTTCTTATGGCATCCTCAACAGCGGTTACAGCCTATCTATTCCGGCAGGTACATTATCTGCGGGCAACTACACACTGGCAGTCGCCGGTATTGGCAATGATGGTAGCGTCCAATGGGCAACACAGGGGGTCACGGTGGCCCAGGTTGCAAATTACCAAGGGACAAATGTCACCAAAACCTATACGGACGAGATTACCGGCATCCAGCAAACGGTGCATTTCCAGGGTGTGGGCGCAGGTTACTGTGAAGTGGCCGGAGGATATGCCGATATCAACACCACTGCCGAAATGGGTATGGCTCATAAGGGACCTGCAACATTTTCAGTAATTGGGCCTGCTCAGCAATCAACGCCCAATGTGGTTGCGGGAGACGGACAAAATGGTGGGGCTGTCTTCTCAAATCTGACTACGGGAGCCTATACTTTTCAGCTTACCGCTGGTGATGGTACTGTGGTAGCCCGGTATCATTTTACCGTGGATGCCCACGGCAACGTGGAGTAAACAGGAAGGGGAAAATGAATTGTGAAAAACAGGTTAATCACTGCATGGAAGTCCGCCAAAGGGCGCACGGTCATAATTTCGGGTGGAAGTGCCATTGCCGGTATCGTTTTAGTAGCAATCATTTTTGTTAACATTGGCGCAACGTCAACGGTCGTAGGCCGCAAGTTTACAATAGGGAATTCTGCAAGCAGTACATCTTCAGCAGCAAGCGCGTCTGCTACAAGCAGCAGTATTCCAGTTGTCAGCGCTGCCCCTGCTCCCAGCAATGCGGCGCCTACAGCCGCAAGTGCACTGCACACTGTCCCAGTCACATCTGTGGATTTTAACCACCGTTCTTTGTCGTTAAAAGTCGGGGCTACCGCACAGCTTACCGCCAACATCACTCCTGATACTGCCACAGATAAGTCCCTTGCATGGACTTCTACTAATACGAATGTAGTTACTGTAGACGGTAGTGGTGTGATCACAGCTAAGAACGCGGGGACTGCTTCTGTACGGGCAACGAACCCGGATGGACAGCGTGATACCTGCACGGTCACAGTGACGGGCGATGCTGGTAATGCTGGTGGAGGCTCCAACAATACAGGTAATACTGGCGCTGGTGGTGCAAGCAACGGCGGTGGTTCTGGCAATACAGGAAGTAACAACAACGGAGGAGGAACACCTGCGGCACAGTATGTGCGAGTGGATGCAACACATACCTACACAGACGAAATTACAGGTATTGCTCAAACCGTCCACTTTCAAGGCGTGGGTTTTTCCAACGAGATTGCCGGGGGATATGCAGACATCAACACTACTCCAGAAATGGGCATGGAACATAAGGGGCCTGCAACATTTTCAGTAATTGGGCCAGCTCAGCAATCAACGCCCAATGTAGTTGCGGGAGACGGACAAAATGGTGGGGCTGTCTTCTCAAATCTGACTGCGGGAACCTATACTTTTCAGCTTACCGCTGGCGATGGCGCTGTGGTAGCCCGGTATCATTTTACCGTGGATGCCCACGGAAACATTCAATAAAAGACTGCAAATAATAAAGCAATTAATGCTCCCTCAAAGGGGGCATTTCTTATGCAAAAATGTTGGGAGGAATGATTTTGATTGTAATGCAGTGGATACAAAAGCGATGCCCAAAACGGAAAATAAAGCGAGTAATTGGGCTAAGCATTTTATTGGCACTTGTGTTCTCCATTTCGGTTCTAGCGGCAGGGAATGGGGCAAACCAGTGGCCAAGCGGAAGAATCGGGTACAGACTGGATACCCATTATGGACAGGTGGCGGCAAATGCGCCCAGCATCCCCCTTTATAGCGATGCTGCCTGCACCCAGCAGATCAACCATTACTTATTGCCCGGCGATTGGGTTGTAGCATATTTTAATTCAGACGGCAGTTTTACTGGCGCTGTGACATATCCGATCACGGTTGCGCAGACCGGCGGCGATGATGTAAATTTGGAATTCACTACGCACTACATTCCTGCCGGATATTTACCGTATATCGTTTCTGGTACCGGCAGTTTTAGCGGCACAGACTGGAACCAGGATACCTGGTGGAATCAGTTGCCCAGCAACATCAGCTATACCAGCAAAATTCCAGGTAACGGGGATACAGTTTGGGTTGGAAATAGTTCGGATGGCGGTGTCGGTGGAGGTTTCAATATAATTTCCGTTGGAAATGGCTATTATAAACTGATGTCTGGTGATTGGATACACACCATTATGTCTGCTTCGCCATCTCAGTTTTGCTACTATGATTCATCTCGTTCGGATTATGTGAATGCCGATTATTCCTGGAACCTGACTTCCCAGCCGTGGAGCACCGTAGGCCTGCATCAAGGCAGTAACCTAATCTCCTTTGCCGGAATGGATGCAAGCGGTAACTACGCCACTGGCCAACGATGGCTTAAGTGGGATACACTTGCACCAATTATGGCGACCAATCTTACGGCCATTCAAAATTCAAGCGGGCATACCGGATGGCTCAATTTGGCCGATTTCAACAGTGACGAAAACGTTATCATCATTTCAAATGAGGATACCAGTCAAACCAACGATGTTTCTGGTTTGAACCCTGCATCCTTGCAAACGTACTTTGACGGCACGAACCATTGGGGCAATAGCGCAGGCTATCAAGGCTTTGATTCGTATACCAGTAACAACGGGACAAAGTATTACTCTTTACGCTCTGTCATGCAAGCCATGGGTGTGCAGGCAGACGGCACAGGCGGGCAAGGTTCGCATAGTTATATGTTTTCAAGCATCGATCAAGCATGGAATACCGCTGCTATTGGCAATTCTGTGCAGATCGATACGATCCCACCGACGTGTACGGCTTCTACCGGCGCGGCAAGCTGGCAATCAGGGTCATCTCCGATCACCCTCAACTATTCGGACAATATGTCCGGCATGGCTGTGGAGTGGTATCGCTGGTCACAATCTGCAACAGATAATGGTCCTTATCAAGGCTATTCCGCAGGACAGCAACTCACCCCTCCGGGCGATGGCACTTGGTATCTGCACTGGTATGCACAGGATGTCGCCGGTAACACCAGCAGTGGAGTATTTGGGCCGTACAGCAACAACGCGGGCATGTCCGTGGTCGTTCAGCAACCGAATGCCGCCTATTTGACCAATGAGGATGTTATTTCATCTGCCACAGTGGCAGATAACAGTGCGACACCGGTGATCCCTGATAATTCTGCAACCGTAACTTTGACTGTCAAAGCATCCGATGGCAGCACATATACAACACAAGCCAAACCAGTTGTTGTCCCATCAAACGATCAAAATTTAATCTGGTTCCGTTGGCATACGCCGCCCACAGCAGGAACATATACCATCACAGCGGCTGTCACAGTTCCAGGCATCACACCGCAAAGCAGTTGGACAAACACCATCTCGGTACCAATTAAGGACGAAACAGAAAACACGCCGCCCATGACTGGCTTGAAAGACCAGAAGCCTTCCTATTTCTCGCCTCAAACGCCCAACTCATCCGGGTATTCATCTTCTCTGTCATGGAATGAGTGGGAATACACCGGCGGAGCATTCCAAAAACATACATATACCGCCAAACTGAACGCTTCTCTGAAAATTAACCCGACAAAAATGGCAAATGGCGATTTGCGGATTGTCACTGCATATCAGAATGCATCTGGCCAATGGGTCATGAAATCCGGGTATGGAATTAACGAGAATGTTTCATCCAATGTATCGGTGACATCCCCAACCGGATCTGTCGTTGACCCGTTGAGCACAACATCTGCCCAACTCACGGAAGGCAGATACCCGGAATTCAACTATTGGTATGCCGGTTATTTCCGCTTGTTTGAAAATCTCGGGAGCGGGAATTTCGATTTACAGGCAAACAAATATAGCCAGTACGGATTTCACAGTCACTATACACCTATCTGGTTTCCAGATGGGCCTTATACCGTTTTGACAACAACTTCGCAAGCCTGGACACCTGCGGGTATGCTCGGCAACGACCAGACCGGCACGATCCAGATTCAGGGCTCGCTACCGCAAGATTGGTATGTACGGGAATACCCGTATCAATAAATATTCAACTTTGAATGGAGGATTTTCTTATGATTCCCTTACAGTATGTTTTCGTGTTCGCTACCGTTGTGGTGATCTTCTGCCGCTTCCAGTTTAAAGCACTGCTGAAAAAGCAGAAAAATGAAAAAATTCGCAGCAAACTCAAAAAGCGCATGATCTTTACCACCATCGCAGCCGTTGGGCTGGTTATCGTGACGGCCGTATCGTATGTCGCCCCGTATCTGCACCATTAACTTGCTTCCTCCGGGCCTGTGCGTGATCAGGCCTGGAACCATCGGGACGCTTCGTCCCGTCCAAATGTTCGATCGCCTGTGTGCCGATAAGCCCGCGGGCTTTTTATTTATGCCAAAATCTTATATAATGGGGGTAAAAAGATGGATTGGAATGATTTTGCCATGTGGACTGCCATTGCGGCATTGATTGCCGGTATCGCTGGAATTGTGGGGGCTCTTATACGGGACGCCATTACAATCAGTGGGAAAATTGGGACGCTCGACAATACGACGCTCAGCGGCCAACACCACCAGATTCAAGAAACGATTAAGCAGTCTTCCGCAGATATGCGCGCGGCAGTCAATCAGTCTGCTGAAAACCTAAAAACGTCATTAGCCGGTGTGAACGCTTCAATTGGGAACGGCAATGAGACATTAAGCTTTATTCAGTCGCAATTGCTACGGGAACAAACCATTAAAGAAATTCGTAATAAAAATATGGATACGAGCCAGGCGGAGATTAAATCCAGCTTTGATAAGCTTCAAGGTTTTGTTCAAAACTGGCAGATGGTAAATGCCGAAAATGCGCGGCTGCGAGAAGAAAACAAAACATTGATTGCTCAAACTGCCGAACTCAACGTGGAAAAGCGGCAGCTAACCGAAAATGTTCAAAAGCTTACCGATCAAAACAAAGAATTGCGGCAGGATAATATCCGCCTGAGTCAAAAACACAAATCCCGGCCGCGCGGGCCGGAACGAGAATAGCGATGGAGGCTTAGCATGAAAATATACACGCTGATCGGCGGCGTCAACGGTTCGGGAAAATCCAGCTTGACAGGCGTATTGAATGCCGACCGTAATGACCTTGGGGCTATTGTTGATCCCGATAAAATAGCCATGGAAGAACAGTATAGCACTGTAGGAGCTGGAAAAGCCGCTATTCGAAGGATCGAAAGTTATTTGCATGACGGGATCACCTTTACGCAGGAAACCACGCTTTCTGGCCGTAGAGTCGTGAACACCGTTAAGAGAGCAAAAGAACTTGGATATCTGGTTCGTTTATTTTATGTCGGACTCAATACAGTTGATGAAAGCTTGAAACGAATACGAAACCGCGTTGAGAGGGGCGGCCATAATATTCCGACCCCGGATGTTGAACGGCGGTTTAACGATCGTTTCGCTACATTGCTTGCGATTCTACCTTATTGCGATGAGGGTACCTTTTTTGATAATGAAAATGGTTTTCAGGCTGTTGCCCAATATAAGAATGGACGGATTGCGACTTTGACAGAACACAAACCGCTATGGCTTAAAGAATTGCTAAAAAAAGAACGAGTCTACGAAAACCAGTTTAAGCGCCCGCCGTCTACTCATCGGGCGCTTCCACACGAAAGATAAGAACGATTTCAAACGCTCACCAGAATCTGGTGAGCGTTTTTGCATCCTACAAAACAGTTTGGCTTTCTACCGTATCTTCAAAGCTTACTATCTAAATAGTGAAGGAGAACGCATCGTGACTAAACAAAACAAAATAAGAACTCAAAAAAAGCACCGGCTGGCAGTTTTGCTACTTGCAATAATTATACCTACGACAGTATTTGCGGCCGGTATTGCATTTGTCCCGGGTTTCCGCAATGCGGTGTTTTCTATTTTTGCATCGCAGAGTGCGGCAGAAAAGAAAAAGCCTGCATCATCCACATCCAGCAAAAAACCATCTACGGGTTCAGGCCCGGACGGCGCGGCGGGCTATGGGGATGACAGTGTGCTTGAATCGCAGGCACAAAGCAATACCACGGACAGAACATCCTATACCCCAACGACTGTTGTATATGGGACATCTGGAAGCACAACTGGGCAATGGAGTGCTACCATCAATAACAATCCAAGTGAGTACCAGCAGGCGGTATTCTATGAATGCACAGTAAACGTTACCTACCAGAAGCAGGCGGACGGTTCCGAAAAGAAAGTCGTAACCAACACGAAAACAACAAGGTTGGGCGAATCGCAAATCATCGGCCCTGGCCAGCATTTTAATAAGATTGTTTGGGACGCGCCTTTATCCGGGCAGACCAGGATCATCTGCGCGGAAATGCACAGCTACAAACTGGTCGGTGGGCAGTACGTTGAAGTCACGCCGTTGTTTGTGCAAAATGTGACGCTGAATATTCAATGAGTAAATGATTTCCTTTTGGCCTTATTTGATTCGATTTTTTCAATCAGTTGTATGACATTAGTATTGTCCCAGCTTATCTTTTGAAATTGTACATTTTGGAGTTCCTTTAAGTCTGCCTTTTTTCCAAACGCAAGTATCATACTTACCGACATAATAAAGCGCCCTAATTTATTTCGGCGAGGATCATTATCGGTATTACAGTTTTCAATTTCAAAATTGCTGTCGCGCAATAGCTTTTCTAAGATGCTAAAATGCTTCGGATACCGATCTGAAAGCTCATAAAGTATCCATGTGGTGGTAAAAAATTGAATGTTTTTGTTGTTGAATCTCTTCGATGCAAGCATGATGGCAGTAGGGAATTGTTTTATGTAAGCCTGTAACACAACCGCCTGGTTCCATTTATGTGCCCATGAAAAGCAGATTAGTCCCATGGAACCCATTGTGATTGTATAAGTTTTTTCTTCGGATTCGCATAAATGTAGTTCCAACAAATCTTGAAGCAAACGAAAAGAGGAATCAATCCGTGAAAAATGGTTTGAAAATGAAAAGTGGGAAAGAAATATTCAACTTTTGGAATAACAAAAAATTTAAAAAGCAAAGCACCGCACAATGTGATAATTCCAGCTATAAGTACAGCAACTATAGATTCCAAAGGGCGCCTCATATTTTGAAACATTTAATCATCATCTTTCTTGTTATAGTTGATTCGTCAGTGCCAATCTTGTGGGTAATATCAACATTTTACCATCTTTCACCGCTGTTCTCTCTCCCGTGTATGCTATCAATAGCAGCTGCCTTTATGTACTTATTTGACACAAATAGACCCCATGGTATCGTAAAAACGGTACTAAGGACATCGTTTCTTATGTGGGCGGTATTTACTATGGGCTTTGCGATGTGGTATGTCGCTGATCTTCTTTGCGTACACTGGAATTTTGCCATCTATGCAGTCAGATGGGATATTGGAAATTGGCCCTTACATTTTGGTCCGTTTGAAACATTGTATAGGCCTTGAAAACATCATAACACAAACAAGGAGGTTATCCAACAAGCTGCTTTCGCTATCAACCGGCCCAGCCGGATGATAAATAAATTTTACAGGAGGGCATTACATGTCCATCATCAATCACGTCCGCCGAAATCTCGGCGGGAAAATCGCCGCTGCGGCTATGATTGCAGCTCTGGCCGCAGGCGCAGCACTGCCTGCATCCGCCGCAACTACACAAACGGCAACCGGAACGGGTAGCGCAGCCGCCAGCGTGCCGATTACCGGCACGATCAACGCAACGACCATCAGCGTAACGGTACCCAACAGCGTGGCCTACACGATCAACCCCGATAGCAACACCTTTTCTGCCCCCGCACTTGCTGTAACCAACAACACGGTGGTGCCCGTGACTATTGGCGTGCAATCCCTGACCGCAGATAGCTCTGACACCTTTACAGACAAGTTGCCGACCGACGAAACGTGGGGCAGCCTGGACGCAGCCGACAGTGCAAAATATATTGCGCTCGGCGTTGGCGCTACCAGCACCGGTTGGAGCACCGGGTACAACAGCAGCATCGATTGGGCAGCAGCCAAATCGCCCGTGACCATTGGCTCCCTTCCCTCCGGCGCTACCGGTAATCTTGCCCTGGCCGCAAACTTTGGCCGCGCGATCAGCAACACGCAGACACCCACCGGCGCCGCAGTTTTCAGTGTTTCCCTGTCGTAATGATCTTCGTTTGCATAAACTTCCGGACGGCTGGGAAACCAGCCGCTTAATTTGATAATTCGCTTTTTAGCTGTACATAAAAAATTATGCAGAAAGGAAGAAGATTGAAATGAAAAGGTATACAAAAAGGCTGACGGCAATAATCATTGCCGTGCTAATTGCTTTGTCTCCCAATCTTAGCCTGATTGCGTCTGCGGATGACTCTGCATCGGACGGTACGACCGGCGGCATATCGTCAATTACGGAGCAAAATTCAAGTGGGTATACCATAAGTGGGAGATTAAACTCACCGGGGACATCCATCAATTTTTACATTCAATTTCGTACATACGCTTCAAATGAATCTGAGTCGAGCGCGAAACTGTATAATGATTCTGGATCACTTTATTATTATATGGGTGATGCGTTTTACTTCCACTGTCGCGTTAATGTTTCTGAGCATAACAATTTTTATGGTCTGTATACGACAGAAGTTTGGAAAATGTATAATGACGGGACGCAAAAGCAACTGGGAGCAAGCACGGTGTATGTAAGCCCAATTACTTGTCGGTACTCTTACAGCATACAAAACAGCAGCACCCTCCCCGTGACACTTAACTACACGGATATAAGCGGAGGAACAATTGCGTCTGAATACTGGATGCCAAAAGAATATGATGATTATGATGCATGGAATTGTGTAAATAATAATCAGGCCACTCCATTCAGTGGAAACACTGTGAGCTTACCAACAAATTTGACCGCCAGCGATAAGATGTATTTTACGATTGTGGGCACAGATACAAATGGGTATAATTTCATGCAACATATTGAGATATCCTCACAGTATCAAGCATCGCTAAGCATCGGGGTAACACAAGAATCTACGAATGCATCGGCATCACCAACCGTAAATGTTATTGCAACTAACACAACAGAAGACCAGAATATCAATAACATCGGGGATGATTACTGGAGTCAGGACAAAATTGATGTTTTTTCGGAATTGTCTGCTGGAAGTGACTCAACCAATCCCGTTCCGAGCAGTAACGAATGGGAATTTAAAATGGACGATAACCCAACAGGAACACAGAATCAAGTCTATGTACGAACTTTATTTCCGCATGTCTTGCAGGATAATGATTATTTCTATGTTGGGTATTGGTATAAGTGTACTACGGTAAATGGAAATTTAGGTGGGCTTGGCTTATGTGGATTTTTTGATAGTGACTGGGATGGCTCTTTATTACAATACTCTTATCCAGATGCAACAGGTTCCCTAATTACAGACGGGGCTTGGCATTTTAATTACGCTTTAGTGCAAGGCAATTGTAATTATCAGGATTTAGGTGCGGATTATTTGGGGATATATGGTACCAGCGATTTTGATTTACACATTGCGGATTTACACGTCACGCGTATTCCACAGGGTTCAGACATTACGCAGGGTGTTACACAAAAGTGGGCTTATGGAGACCAGCCTGTATCGTATTTTGATGCAGGGAATGGCACCACATTTACAGGACATTCTTTTCACGTTACGCAAAACGGAGATGTCACAGTTTATGCAAAATCTGCGGATGGCCAAGAAGCGGTGCGCACTTATAAAGTGAGCAACTATGATCCATATGCGGATGACCACACACCACCGACCGGCAGTTACAATCTTTCCACATCGTCATGGACGACCGGTAACGTGACAATAAACGTCACGGCCGCGGACACACAAAGCGGCGTCAAGTCCATCACGACACCGGGCGGCACGGTGGTAAACGGCAACACATGCAGCTATACGGCTACTAACAACGGCACGTACACCTTTATCCTCACCGACAATGCTGGAAACAGCTGTACGTACCCGGTGACAGTCTCCAACATTGACCGGTCGGTGTCTGTATCGTACACCTCCAGCGCGTCCTATACAATTGACCCCAACAATTTAAGCAGTCCCATGGCGGGCGGCGAAATAACGCTGGTAAACAACAACACCCACATCGGCGCAAAGGTCACGCTGCAAAGCCTGACATCCTCCCTTACTGGCACCAACGGCTTTTTCCTCGGTGCGCAAGTCGAGGAAACGGCATCTGGCAATACAACCTGGTCGGAGATCGACAGCAAGGCGGTACAACTGGCAGGCGGTGCCGCTACCGTGTTGGGCATCTTGTCCCCGGGCGGTACCGGTCATATCAAGCTAGTGGGACAACTCGGCAGCCGACGATGGGTTAGTGCTGAGGGAGATACGGGCAACATGCAGCTGACGTTTACGGCGGTGTCATAAAATTTATTTTAGAAGGAGGATAATACACATGATGAAACAAACTTTACGCGGACAAAGAATATTAGCCGTTGACATGACAGAAATGGGCAGAAACAATCCTAATCCTACAAAAGATATCGCCAAATATTTGGGACAGGAAATCCAATATCGCCGAAAGCAAGTTGGATACACACAAACAGCTCTTGCACAAAAAATCGGAAAAGGCCTCCGCATTGTTCAAAAGTATGAAAAAGGTGAAATTGTGCCCTCTTTATCTGTTCTGGCGGCAATTTCCGATGCTTTGGAAATCCCGCTAAACCTTTTGACAAATCAACATTCCAATGATGCCATGGAGGTTCCCATAGGCAACATGGTTTATGAAATAGAGCAGGATGCTCAAAATATCCGTATATACAGACAGATTCCAGACGAAGAGTATCAACAATGGTACACAGGTGATAAAAACATTTCAAGGCGCGGAGAAATCCGACGCCTTTTTTTAATAGAAGTGCCTCTCGCGCAGGCGGCCGAGATGCTGGTTCACTTGCTTATCTTTCCTCATTCCAAAACAGACAAGGAGTAACACAAAATGGCAAACAAAAAATTGCAACAAGTTCAAAAGAATGCGCCCGAAACGGAGAAACTTCATACCATGCCTATCAAAGCCCGCATAAACGCGCGCCAGCCTGTCAATGCAGGTAAAGGTCAAAAACTCAATCCTCGGGAAGAGGAAACCTTCCGAAGCGAGCCTTGCGATCTTTTCGATGCGGCCACCCCGTTTTTACACATGCTGACCGATCAGCCCATGCAGAGCAATCCGTTTTCTCTAATCCATCGGCAGAAAGATATTGACGCGTTTGTATTTGCACTGGTGAGGATGACCGCGTGGCGCGCCGATGAGTATAATTCATATTGGAATGTTGTCTGCGGCCACCTTTACCATGCGCTGGTGGGCTATGTGTATTATCAAGGAACGCTGGAAGAACAAAATCTCGAAATGATTCTTAAACTGCTCAAAGAAATTTGCGATGAGGAAGACGGCGCTGCCGACCTGCTGTTTCAAGAGTTGGCAAAATCTGCCCCGGACGATCTCACTGTTTTCTATTATCACCAGTTTAAAGACAGTCTCCACACTGCCCGAGAGGGCGTATGGAAAGCGTGTGTTTCCCTGCTTCGGTCTTTTGAACTTTTTCCGGCTTTTGGCGCGGGTGCGAGCGAATATTATCCTATATCCTGCGATACAGCGGACGACGATGAGGAAGACTGGGACGACGGTATCCCAGATGAATACCAGGAAGACGATGATTCATGCGATGAGGAAAAAGACTGGTTATCAGATGACCCGCCAACGGAAGATGACCGGCGTCATGCAAAGGAGCACTTGTCTCCGTTTGTAACGGAAGATCGGATTGTCCGTTCCGCGCAGACGGCTATTGACCTGATCCACAGAGCGCATTGTGTCCATCCGGAAAAGATGCCCCGCACCGATTTGGAAGCACTCAATGTACTTTCTAATCTGCTCACAACAGAAACAACGAGCGCCATCAAAGAGCATTTCCCGGATGAAGCCGAGGATGTAGAGCTGCTTGTATTGCGTGTCCTGAGAAATGCAGCGGAAAGATCAACACTTATGTCCCGTAGAATCTTTTCACGCAGGGATATCCGCGTATTAAACCCTCTTTTGCGTGCCTTGTTCCCCATTCGATTTTAAACCAACCGGCGGGAGGTAAATACGATGCAAGAACATGTACAAGAACGTACCGTGGCGGTTTCCGTCCGTGCACTTAAACTTGGCGGGCGTGGACTGCTCAAGCTGTTTGGGCTGCTCATCCGAGCGCACAAGCAAATGCTGAAAGATAAAGCGACCAGTGGAAAAATGGAGTATAAAGATCTGGTGCGCCTTGGCAGCGGTGTGACCGGTCAGGAGATCCACACCGAGGATACCGCCATTCTGGATAAGATCTGCCGCAAACACGGCTTGCGCTATTCTTTGCGCAAGGACATCACGCAAACTCCTCCGAAATGGACGCTGTGGTGCGAGTCAAAAAACGTTGAGGTGCTGCAACAGGTTCAAAAGGAGCTTGCAAGCCGTTTGCTGAAAAAAAAAGGCAAAAACAAAGATCGGCCGTCGTTGTTGGAAAAACTCAAGAAGCTAAAACAGTTTGTTAAAAGCGCCAATCCCGCAAAGGTGCGTAACAAAACGCAGGAGAAAACCAGATGAATGTTGTGAAGTTGAAAAAATATGTCAAAAAGAACGTTGTTCATTGGCTGCCGTACCTGTTTGTTTTTTGGCTGCTTGACTGGCTTGGACAATCTTACCGGCTGGCGAACGGCAATGGGTTTATTGCAAAGCTGGCTACTCTGCTAAGTGCTCCTCCTTTCCTGCTCAATGAAGCATTTTTCAGTTTTAATCCCAATGACCTGCTGCTTGCGATTGTCGGTACGTTGGCTGTTTTCTTTGCAGTCAAAGCCCATAACCTTGACAAGAAAAAATTCCGCAAAGGAAAAGAGTACGGGGACGCCGGGTGGGGTACGGAAACAGACATTGAGCCGTTTATCGACCCGGTATTCCGCAAAAATATCATCCTCACGCAGACGGAACGGCTGGGCATGGGAAAAGCCCGGCACTGGAAGTACAACCGCAATTACAACGTCATGGTTGTGGGCGGCTCCGGTACCGGTAAGACGCGCTATTTTGTGAAGCCCAATCTCATGCAGGGGCACAGCTCCTATGTGGTTGCCGATCCAAAAGGCACGGTTTTAAATGAATGCGGCTATCTGATGCAGCGGATGAAATACCGCATCAAAGTTTTTAACCTTGTAGATTTTGCCCGTTCCATGCACTACAACCCGTTTAGCTATCTGCACAGTGAAAAAGATATCCTCAAGCTGGTAACGGCGCTCATCGCCAATACCAAAAAAGAGGACAAGACCGGCGGCGACCAGTTTTGGGAGGACGCCGAACGCCTGCTTTACTGCGCCCTAATCGCTTACATCCACTTTGAGGCGCCGGAAGAAGAACAAAATATGTCCACCCTTATTGAAATGATCGACGCCATGGAAGTGCGAGAGGACGACGACGGGTTCCAAAACGCGGTGGATCTGTTGTTTCAAGAGCTGGAGGAAAACAATTCTCGACATTTTGCCGTGCGCCAATATAAAAAATACAAATTGGCGGCGGGCAAGACCGCAAAAAGCATTTTAATTTCCTGCGGCGCAAGACTTGCTCCGTTTGACATTGAGGAAGTCCGTGATCTGACCGCTTACGATGAGCTGGAACTGGACACTCTTGGAGATAAAGGTCAAAAAACTGTACTGTTTATCGTGTTAAGCGACGGTGAAGACACGTTTAATTTTCTTGCGGCCTTGATGTATACACAGCTTTTCAACTTATTGGAAGAAAAGGCGGATAAAGAATATGGCGGCCGCTTGCCTACCCATGTCAGGTTTATTCTGGATGAGTTCGCAAACACCGGCAAAATTCCGAACTTTGATCGGATTATCGCATCGATCCGCAGCCGAAACATGTCCGCCTGCCCTATTTTGCAGTCGCAAAGCCAGTTAAAAGGCATATACAAAGACAAAATGGACACCATTGTGGATAACTGCGACAGCCAGCTATTCTTGGGCGGTCAAGGGCATGACACGCTTAAAAACATGTCCGAGGCGCTCGGAAAAGAGACCATCGATCTGTATACCAACAGCGATTCACGCGGTTCCCAGCGCAGTTATGGGTTTAATTACAACAAAACCGGCCGTGAACTGGCGTCCATAGATGAAATTGCACGGATGGAAGGCGATGAGTGTATTCTTCGCCTGCGGGGCATTCGCCCGTTCAAGTCTAAAAAGTTTGATATTGAGCAGCACCCGTATTACAGATACCTTTCCGACGCTGATCCGGCCAACACCTTCCGCGTGGAACGGTATTTGAACAACCGGCTTACGATTCGCGCAAGCGAACAATATATCGAGTTTGACTACGGGTATCTGGACCAGTACGCTGACCAAGATGCGGGATAAGAAGTGCGATGCAATCTGTATGGGCGTTGGTTTGTTTTATCGCCGGGCTTGTCGTTTTTATTTGCTGGAATCTTATCAATGAACACTATTTGCGCATATTTTAGTCATGCTTTAGATATGGTTAAGGGCTTCGGATGTGCTGCTGCACGACCGAAGCCCTTTTGCTGTATAGAGGCGCTCTTTTGCTGCCAGCCAGAGCCGGGAGGCTTTGTCATATACCGTTTTTTGCATACGACATGGAGGATTAAATCATGGATTTCTTTACACAAGGTATTTCAACGCTTGCAACCATCGTAATGGCTATTGGCGCGGGTTTCGCCGGGTGGGGTATTATCAACCTTATGGACGGCTACGGGAACGATAACCCAGGCGCCAAAAGCCAGGGAGTTAAGCAGGCTATGGCAGGCGGCGGTATCATTTTTGTCGGCCTTAAGCTGATTCCTCTTCTGGCAAATCTGTTTCAGTGAGCGAGGAGATAAGTTATGGGATTTTTGCTCAGCCCGTTGACAGATTGGCTAAACAACTGGCTGAAAGGATTTCTGATCAACGCAATCGAAGGCAGTCTGGCAAGTATTTTTAGTAGTCTCAACACAACGGTGCAGGGTATTGCCCAAGGAGTGGGGCAAACGCCGCAAGGCTGGAACGCGAGCGTTTTTTCCATGGTGCAAAACCTGTCACAGAGCGTCATCACACCGGTGGCGGGCATCATATTGGCGTATGTCGCCTGTTATGAGCTAATTGCACTGCTCACCGAAAAGAACAACATGCATAACGTTGACGGATGGATGTTGTTTAAGTGGATCTTTAAAACAGCCGTAGCCGTTTATTTGGTTTCCCACACGTTTGACATCGTGATTGCGGTGTTCCAGTTGGCACAATATGTGGTTCAACAGAGCGCTGGCGTTATCAATTCGTCCGCCAATCTGCAATTTGCGCTGGACAGTCTGGACACGCAGCTGCAAAGCCTAAACTGCGGACAGCTGCTTGGTGTGCTGATTGAAATCCAGCTTGCGAGGCTTGGCAATATTGTTCTCAATCTTATTATTACCGTTTTAATCTACGGACGCATGATAGAAATCTACATGTATTGTTCTATCGGCCCGATCCCAATGGCAACCCTCACCAACCATGAATGGGGCGACATCGGGAAGAATTATCTGAAATCCCTGTTTGCCCTCGGCTTTCAGGGATTTTTCATGATGGTTTGCGTGGGAATTTACGCCATTTTAATCCAAACGATGACCTTCTCCACGGCGGGAGGCGTAACAGAGGGCATATGGCAGGCAATGGGGTATGCACTGCTGCTTTGCTTCGCGCTCTTTAAGACCGGGGCGCTCTCCAAATCCATCTTTAACGCGCATTAGGGGGTGTGAACCGTGCGTTTTGTGACCATATACAAAGACATCAGCAAAATTGAAACCAAACTCATCAAAAACCTGACCGGCAGGCAGATCGCCTTTTTTGGCGCTGGCGGCGTCATCGGGTTTACCGCTTTCTGGTACTCCCACGCCACAATCGGATACAATGCGGCCATTTACCTGATGTTTGCGATTGTCCTGCCTTTTGGCGCGCTTGCACTTTACAAAAACAAAAAGACAGGCCGAACGCTTGAGAAAAAAATAGCCATTCTGCTGCGGGCAAAATGCATTCGCCCGCAAATCCGCACCTATCACTCCGAAAACATTTATGATTCTCTGCAAAAGCAAATCCACAAGGAAAGAGAGGCGAGGCATCTTGCCAGGATTCAACGAGCAGCTTCAAAAGGGACTCAACTTCATCATCGGGAAACCGCAGGGACCGGCAGAACGAGCCGGTCGAATGGATAATATACCGAAGCATGTTCTGTCCAGCATTCCGTTTGCGGCCATATCCAAAAGTGGCCTGTGCTATGTGGGCAAACGGTACTACACAAAGACGCTTGTGTTCGAAGATATCAACTATCAGCTGGCACAGAGCGAAGAACAGGACCGGGTTTTTGAATTGTGGCGCAAGTTTCACAGCTATTTTGGCAGCAATACCCCATGGCAGCTGACATGCAGCTGTTATTTTGGAAATCCGGACGATATCGGCAGGGCTATCGGCCTTGCGCCCGAAGGCGATGAATTGGACGACTTGCGCAAAGAATTCACCGACATGCTCCACGACCAGCTCTCCAAAGGCAACAACGCCATCATACAGCGCCGGTACTTGACCTTCGGCGCGGAAGCGGATAGTCCGGCCGACGCCCGACGGGTGCTGGAACGCAAAGAGATGGACATCATCGGCAATTTTAAAAGCATGGGCGTGCTTTCCCGGTCCCTCAATGGGTACGACCGGCTGAACGCCCTGTATACGGCTTTTCATCCATACAGCCACAAGAAAATGAAATTCCGTTGGGCGGACGTTGCCCAAACGGGGCTGACCCCCAAAAACTTTATTGCACCCACGTCGTTTGATTTTAGCTACAAAGACGTATTCCGCATGGGAAACACATGGGGTGCGGTTTCCCATATGATTATCAACGCCAGTGAAATGTCCGACGAATTTCTTCCGGACCTGCTCAACATGGAGATTCCCATCACATTTACCATGCATTTTCAGCCCATAGACCATGACCGGGCTGTTAAAAAAGTCAAGCAGGCCGTTTCGGACGTTGCCAAAATGACAATCGACGAACAAAAGAAATCCTTCCAGAACGGCTATAGCATGGACGTCCTACCGCCGGATCTGGAGATGTACGGCGATTCCACCAAACAGCTTTTGGATGTTTTGAATTACCGGGATGAACG
This sequence comes from Ethanoligenens sp., assembly GCF_047718355.1. Taxonomy (NCBI): domain Bacteria; kingdom Bacillati; phylum Bacillota; class Clostridia; order Eubacteriales; family Oscillospiraceae; genus Ethanoligenens; species Ethanoligenens sp. The sequence goes on along the minus strand of NZ_JBDNLG010000007.1, from coordinate 22,387 downwards.
GCTGTCCACCGTCACGATCCTTGCCATGCACACCGCGCCGAATCTGAAAAAACTGCGGCAGTACATGGAACAGACGGCGGGCGTCGCGCGCAAATACAACAGCGAGCTGCTGCCGCTGGATTACGAACAGGAACAGGGACTTATGAGCAGCCTGCCGCTTGGCGTCAACCAGGTGGAAATCCATCGTGCGTTCAACACCGCCGCCGCGGCGATTATGGCCCCGTTTTCTTCCAAAGAACTGTTTCAGCTGGAGCAGGCCATGTACTACGGACTCAATCCGATGTCGCAAAAAATGATCCGCGTCAATCGGAAACGCCTAAAAAACCCAAACGGCCTGATTCTTGGGACGCCAGGCTCGGGCAAGAGTTTTACGGCAAAGCGGGAAATGGTGGAGGTCTTTTTCGAAACCGACGATGACATCATCATTGTGGACCCTGAAAACGAATATGGCCTGCTGGTCAACCGGCTCGGCGGGCAGGTCATTGAGATGTCTGTGTCCAGCAAAAACTATATCAATCCGCTTGATCTGAACGAGAACTACGGGGACGATGACGACCCTGTTTCGGCAAAGTCCGAATTTATCCTGTCGCTTTGCGAGCTGATTGTCGGCGGTAAAGACGGTTTGCAATACGGTGAAAAATCCATTGTGGATCGTTGCGTCCGACTGGCCTATCAGGGGTATTTTAACGATCCCCGTCCGGAAAACATGCCTATTTTGGAGGATATCCAGAACCTGCTGCTCGAATTCGGCAAAAACAATCCGGACGCGCTCAACATCGCCAAGGCGCTCGAAATCTATGTGAGTGGCTCTTTCAACGTGTTCAACCACCGGACAAACGTCGATTTGCAGAACCGTCTGGTCTGCTTTGACCTGAAACGGCTTGGCCATCAGCTGCGCAAAATCGCCATGTTAATCTTGCAGGACCAAGCGTGGAACCGGATCAGTTGTAACCGCGCGTCGCATAAAGCCACCTGGTTTTACGAAGATGAATTTCACCTGATGCTCCGTGAGGAACAGACGGCGGCGTATTCGGTGGAGTTTTTCCGCCGATTGCGGAAATGGTTCGGTATCCCGACGGGCATCACACAGAATGTTAAGGAACTGCTGCTGTCGCCGGCCATCGAAAGCATTTTTGATAACTCGGATTTTATTCTTATGCTCAACCAGTCAAAAGCGGACGGCGAAGTGCTGGCCAGACACTTGGGCATCTCCGACCAACAAATGCATTATGCCACACAGGTGGAGCCTGGTACTGGGCTGATGTTTTACGGCAACACCATTATTCCATTTGTCGATCAATTCCCCGAAGACACGGAATTGTACAGACTGATGGACACCAAGCCCAATGAAAAATTACAGAACCGTCCGGAAGTGGGCGCAAAGCATGGATAAGCAACATTTTCCGCGCCGTAATCCAAACCGCGAACAATTCCTTTCGAAAAACCAAACGCCGTCTTCTCCGCGTCTCGAAGAACACGGCAGAATGCCTGTATACGGGCATTCGCCCCCGAAAGTCGCCGAGGGCGGAAGCATATGGCGCAGAACCCGTCCGTCCAGCACAGCGCAACAGACGCAGAAAAGTGATCAGGCGTCCGGCGCGCCGCCGCAGAATCAGCGCCCATCCCGCACTCCTGCCCCGTTAAAGCCCACCGATACGATTAACCCGTACAAATCCAACGCATACAATCCCTATCGTTCCAGCCCCCCAAATCAAAATTCATCCCGTCCGAACCCCGCGCAGCCGCCCTCTCCGCGTACGTCCGGTGCCCGTGCCAACTTCTCACAGGAAGGCATGTACAGCCGAACGCACAAATGGAACGATGCTGAAAAGAAAAATTTAGCCGTGCAACCAAACAACGAAGAGACGCCGGCATTTACACACAAATCTTCGAATTGGGAAACGGGTCCGGCAAAAGCGCCGCCCGCCCTATCCGTCAACAAGCTTCTCCGATATATCCCCTCCAAAGGGGAAGCGCGGGGAAACACAAAAAAGGAGTCGGGCGGCGCGCCGTTTTCTTCTAAAGTAGGAAAAAAACAGCGTTCACCCGTTTCTCGTTCCAGGCGCGATACACCCGCGCACACATTTCGCAATGTCGCAGCCGCGGCTGCGGCTGCGGTGCACGGGGCCAATAAAGACGGCCCTGTGCAGGAGGCTTCTGTCGAGGCAGAACGGACCATCAAAAACACCGCTGCTTTAGCCGCGAAAGAGGCGGCCAGACGCATGGTACGCCAAATGCGACGGCGGCAGTCGGAAAAAGTTTTAACCGGCAGCGCGTCCAAAGTGTTTAAACGCATCTTGCAAGCACTGATTCCCACCAAAAAATCCATGGCGATTGTCGGGGCTGTGATGGCCGTCGTCCTCCTTTTGTTTTTACTTATTTCAGTAACCATGTTGCCTGTGTTTGCCGGTATTACCGGCGCGGCGGGCGGGGTGCAGAGCATTACGTTTGCTGCGTCGGACGCGGACATTGACCAGGCTGACCGGTACTACAGCCAGAGGGAGGCTGATTTACGCACACAAATTGCAAATATTCAAAGCACCCACCCTGGGTATAACGAATACGATTACGCCATTGGCACAATCGGACATGTCCCTTTACAGCTGATCGCTTACCTGACGGCTGTATATGGGGATTTTTCTTTTGATTCAGTAAAACCTCATCTGGATGATTTGTTCAATATGCAGTACCAACTGCACTTAACCGCGCAAACGCAGATGCGAACCGTGACCACCACCGATCCTTCAACCGGGCAATCAACCAGTACGCAACAGCCTTACACGATTCTCACCGTTACCCTAAATGCACAGGACTTTACCTCCATGCTGGCGATTCTGCTTGCGCAGGATGGACTGGCCGATGAATACGCCGCGCTCATGCAGGCCAAGGGAAACCGACAGTATTTCAGCAATCCCTTTTCGTTCGGGTGGTCCATGTATATTACCAGTCTGTCCGCGACCAATGCCGCGGTGCTGGACGTCCCGGTTGGCACACAGGTGACTGCTTCTGTGGCGGGCACCGTTACACAGGCGTCTGGAGGCACGGTGCAAATATCCGGTACGGATGGCCTTGTGGCCATCTATACCGGTTGTGCGTCTATTAAGGCGACGCAGGGGCAGACCGTCGCGTCCAATACCCCGGTCGCGACGACCGGCGCCGGGTTTACCGTCCAGTTTTTTCGCGGTGGAGAGGCGTTAGACCCCTACGTCTTCGTGGACATCGGGGAGGACGCCAGCACAACCTCCGGCTCCATCGCAGTAGGCGGCAATCCCATCGGTGGAAGTGTGGGCACCTATACCGGAACCGTGACGCAGGTAGCCGCGCAATACGGCATGAGCGCTTATGTGAATCTCATTTTGGCGGTCATGCAACAGGAAAGCGGCGGGCAGGGCGGCGATCCGATGCAAGCGGCCGAGGGACCGTTTAATACGCAATACCCAAAATGCCCGAACGGTATTACCAATCCCACATATTCCATCCAGTGCGGTATTCAAGAGCTGCATCAGAACTTGCAGCTCGCCGGCGTTACTTCGCCGGGGGATATGCCCGATATTGAGCTGGCCTTACAGGGCTACAATTTTGGCTCCGGCTTCATTTCCTGGGCCAAAAGTAACGGCGGGTATTCGATGGCGAACGCGCTCGCGTTTTCGCAGATAGAGGCGGTCAAAATGGGCTGGTCCTCATATGGAGACCCGTATTACGTCCCGCATGTCCTGCGGTATTACAAAAACAGTTAGGAGTGGTCTTTTGACTTTCGCGGAAATTGATAAAAAGATTGCCAAATCCAAAGAAAGGCTGGCAAAAGAACAGGAACGTCTTGAAAAATACACGGCCACGCGCAAAGGAATGGAAGACGAGGCCTGCGCGGCGGCCGCGCGGGCAGCCGCGCATGAGTGGAATATGCAGCCCGAAGAGTTTGCAAAATTGTTGCAGACGCTTGGACCGGATGGACTGGAAAAGGCGCGTCCCGGTACATCGGAAGTGCGCAAACCGGATCAAACTCCCCGGCAGAATGAAGAAACGCCCAAACAGGAGGAAACAGCAAAATGATGAAAATCCGAAAACTTTTAATCTCCACGGCGGCTGCATTCGGCGTGGCCGCCGTTTGCGCTTTATCCGCATCAGCCGATACCATACCGGTCAGCGGCACGGGCACCGTCATTGGAAACGCAACGGTGGACGCCTCACAGTGTGAGTTCGAAACAATCAAAACCGCAGATGGCTCTGTGCTCTATCTTGTCGTGGACAAAAGCAACACAACCGGCCAGAACGTGTATCTTCTAACGCCCGTCACTGAGGACACCCTACGCTCCATGATTGCTGGCGCGTCCAGCAAAAACAGTATCATCGGCGGCGGCACGACTTCTTCCGGATCGGGCTTTTTGGGTGGACTTGGCGGTGGCACGTCGTCCACATCGGGCACTGGTACCGTCTCGTCCGCACCGTCGGGCACGTCGTCTGGATCGACCTCTGCGGTAAAAGAAACAAACGCGCAGAAAGTGAGCAACTCGCTTTCCGGCCATTCGCTGCTTTTCGTTCTGGTTATTGCGGCGCTGGGCATCGGCGGCGGTTACTACTTCAAAATCTATAAACCCAAACACGGCAAAAAAATTACGCCGGATGGGATGGATATGGACGACGATGATTTGGAGGACCCCGATGAGGAAGACAATGCTTCCACGAGATCCGGTAGGAGGAAACCGGCCGGTGACGAAGACAAAGAATATTCTCGCAAGTCGTCCACTCGCGAACCTGTTTCCCACGATGACGCGGGGGAACAGCCCAATGAGGAGGAAGGCAATTCGGACGACACCGATGAGGACGCGGATACGCCGCCGTCTCTTTTGCAGAATCTGAACCAGAAAAAGCAGGACGCGAAAAGAACGGAAGCGGAGCGTTCAGACCGGTATGACGAAGAAGATTTCAACGAATAACAGGAGGTGAAAACAATGTCTGTTCTGGTGATCACCGAAAAAAGAAGCGTGGCGGAGTCCATCGCGGGCGTGATCGGCGCGTCAAAGCAGGAAAACGGGTATTTTTCCGGCAATGGATATCTGGTGTCGTGGTGCAATGGGCACCTGTTGGCGCTCGCCGCGCCGGATGCTTATGATCCGGCCTGCTCCAGCTCTTCCAAGTGGACGTTGGACGCGCTCCCGATCATTCCTGATGAGTGGATGTACGTGCAGCCGCCGGATGACGGTAAAGCCAAACGCTTCAAATTGCTCGCCCGTCTGATGGCGGATGATGAGGTCGAAAGCCTGATCTGCGCGACAGACGCAGGGAGAGAAGGCGAGCTCATCTTCCGACTCGTCTATGAGTATTGCGGATGCAAAAAACCCTTTAGGCGCCTCTGGATTTCCTCCATGGAGGAGCAGGCAATCGCGGAAGGTTTTGCGCAACTGAAAGATGGAAGCGCTTACGATGATCTGTATGCCGCCGCGTTGTGCCGGGAACACGCGGACTGGCTGGTCGGCATGAACGGTTCCCGTTATTTCTCCGTGCTGTATGAACGCGCGCTGAGCGTCGGCCGCGTCATGTCCCCTACGATGTGCTTTTTAGTGCGGCGGGAACAGGAAATTTCCGGCTTTGTAAAGGAAACCTTTTACACGGTTGACCTGAACTGCTGCGGGTTTTCGGCTTCCAGCGACCGGATCTCTTCTTTAAAAGACGCCCGTGCGCTGGAACAGGCTTGTGGAAATCAGGGGGAGGCGCTCGTCCAAACCGTGCGCCGGGAGGACAAATTGTCCAGACCTCCAAAGCTGTATGATTTGACGGCCTTGCAGCGCGACGCCAACCGGTTATATGGATATACGGCCAACCAGACGCTGGACTACATGCAGTCTTTATATGAAAAGAAGCTGGGAACCTATCCCCGAACGGACAGCCGGTATTTGACGCAGGCTGCGGGCGCGGAGGTCCCCGCGCTGATTCAGGCGCTTGCGCCTGCCCTTCCGTTCGCGGCCGGGCTGGACTTGACCGTGCATCCGGCGCAAGTGGTCAATGACAGTAAAGTCAGTGACCATCATGCCCTTCTCCCCACAATGGAGGCGGCAAAAACGGACTTGACCGCATTGCCCACGGGCGAACGGAATGTACTAAACATGGTGGCCGCGCGCCTTTTCTGCGCCGTGTGCACACCGCACCGCTACGCGGAAACCACCGTGACCCTGATTTGTGCGAAGCGGGATTTTCACGCGAAAGGGCGCGTCGTGACGGATGTCGGTTGGAAAGCTGTTGAAAAAGCCCACCTTGCCACCATACGGGATAAGCCTAAGGATGAGAAAGTGACGGCGCTGCCTGCGCTGACGGAACGGCAGCTGCTGCGCCCCATCCAAGCCGCCCTGCATAAGGGCTTTACTTCTCCCCCGAAGCGGTATACGGAAGACACGCTGCTCGCCGCCATGGAAACCGCCGGCGCGGAAGACTTCGCGGAGATCCAGGACGCGGAACGGAAAGGACTCGGGACTTCCGCGACACGCGCAGCCACTATTGAAAAACTGCTGGAAAAACAATTGGCGAAGCGGGAGAAATCCAGTGAAAGCAGCAAAACCGTCTATCTGGTGCCCACGCAAAAAGGAGAGCTGTTGGCGGGGGTTTTGCCTGAAATTCTGACGTCTGCGAAACTGACGGCGGAGTGGGAAGCAAAGCTGGCGGACATTGCGCATGGAAATGGAGATTCGGCCACGTTTATGGCGGGCATTGAAGACATGACCCGACAACTGGTGGCGTCTAAAAAAGCGTCGGGCAGCAACCCGTTTCCCGTCGAAAAAGGCAAGCGCGATCCGGTCGGAAATTGCCCCTGGTGCGGGAAACCGGTTTTTGAGACGAGCAAAGGGTTCTGCTGCTCCGGCTATCACGACGCCCCGGTCTGTGGATTCGCGCTCTGGAAGGATGATCGCTTTTTTGCCGCCGCCAAGAAAAAACTGACACGCCCGGTTGTGGCCGCGCTTTTGAAAAAAGGAAGTGCGGACTTGACTGGGCTTTTTTCTGCCCGTACCGGCAAAACCTATAGCGCCACCGTCGTTCTGTCATCACAAGAGGGAAAGAACGGGAAGTTGTGGCCGCATTTTGAGTTGACATTTCCCGCAAGGAAAGGAAAACAGCATGGATAAACGAACCGATGGAAAACATGTCTCGACAGCCGGCCCGGAGATTCCGGTTCGGCACCGACGAATTCCCTATAAAATTGGCGGACTCGACCACCCCGGCTTGCCGGGGTTTGTTTTATCTGACGGTACAATTCTGCCGGAAGAAGCCAGAGACGCTTATGGAAACTACTGGGGCGGCGGTAGCTGCTACCTGCCGGTTCGGGCGGTAGATGGGACGGTTACGGCGTTCCATCGCTTGGATGAGCCGGAAAATTATCTGCGCGGCGTAGAAATGTCTATGGAACAGAATTACGACATGATTGATGGCGTGATCGATAATCTTCCACCTGAACGGGATGAACGTGAAAAGAAGAAGATTCCTCATAAGGAACCGCCCGCGCCGGAGAAACGGCGCCGTCATGATGAACCGGAACGATAACGGAGGATGATGTTGCTATGTCTTCATTGTATAAACAAACGGCGCCTGTATCAAATACTCCCCCGCCCGCCGCCGATCTGAAGCGCTACACAAGGATTCGCCTGTTCGCCGACGCGGGCCGCGCGTCGGCCCAATACTTGTTGGCAAAAATGCTTGTGGAAGGAAACGGCGTCCAGAAAAATGTGTATCTGGCGGATGAATATTTCGTCAAAGCATTTCGCAATTCCCTGGATAATGCGGACATAATGGCAAACACCGTTCGCAATCCGGATCTGTACGACGCTCTGGAGTACGGCGAAGTGCTGTCCGGCGCGGCGGCCTGTTATCGGGTGGGTCGGATGTATGAGAATGGCGAGGGCTGCTTTCAGGATATAGACAAAGCAGTCGAATATTATGAGGTTGCCGCAAAACTGCGGCATGTTCCGGCTGAATATCGCTTGTGGAGGCTGCTTGGTTGTAAGGCGAAAACGTACAGCAATTTTGAACAAGGTCATGCTTATCTCAAAGACGCCGCCATGGGCGGAAGTTTGGCGGCCACTTATGAATATGGGCGGTTACTGCTGATTCATATAGACAACGATTCCAAAAAATATGGGCTGTATCTGGTTCAAAGGGCTGCCAAACACGGCTATGCAAAAGCGGTGGACTATCTAAAGCAAGCGTTTCGTCCGCCCGCACGGCGGGAACAGCAACCGCGACACAGCCATGGTTTGGAGAGGTAGGGGCGATTTTTATATTACATATTAAGGGTAAAACCCTTAGAGAGATCGTGAACAGTCTGCGCTGCAACGGCCATCCGGTGTGCAGCAATCAGAACGGCTATTTTTATGCTTCAGCCCTCATGGATGTCCAAAAAACAATCAATCAGCTGTCTCACCGGATTAAAAAGATGGGAAAAGCGCGCGAGGGGCTACTGTCGTGGGAACAAAAACACGGAAGAACATGAAAACGCTCACACATTTGTCCCTGTTTAGCGGCATTGGCGGTTTGGATATCGCCGGTGAAATGGCTAATGGGTTACCCCGTTGGATGGACGAGCCTGCCATCCCAAGAATAGCCACTGGCATTCCAAACCGGATTGAGCGTTTGCAATGCTTAGGGAATGCCGTGGTTCCACAGCAATCTTATCCGTTTTTTAAATACATAGCCGAAATCGAAAGGATGTGGGCGTGAATATGGCTGAACCAATCAAGACAGTTGTGGTCAACCTTTATGGTGGCCCTGGAGCTGGCAAGCATGGAAATGTGGCGGGGCAAGGCTGGGTGGGCACTACCAATACCCATCGCAAGCGCGACGCACAGGAAAGGTAAAAAGGACGATTACATGAAGAAAAAGCGCCTTTTTGTTGATATGGACGGTACATTAGCCGTCTTTCGTCCCGTAAACACTCTGGAAACGCTGTATGAACGCGGGTACTTCCTTAATCTCTCTCCACATCAAAATGTTGTGGAAGCGGTGAAAAAGCTCATTCAGAGCAAAGAAGCCGAGGTCTTTGTTTTATCCGCATTTTTATCGGACAGCCCTCACGCACTGACTGAAAAAAACATCTGGCTGGATAAGCATTTGCCGGAGATTGACACGGCGCATCGCATTTTTTTGCCGTGTGGTGAGGACAAAAAAGAACACATTCCCGGAGGTATCCGCCCGGATGATTTTCTTCTTGACGATTATACGCATAATCTTGTTCAATGGCAGCCACCGGCACGCGGTATCAAGCTGCTGAACGGCATTAATCACACACACGGCACTTGGCCGCATGACCGCTTGCGGTATGACAAACAACCTTCTGAGCTTGCAACCAATATCCTGCGCATTATGGGCAACCGTGCGAAAATCCGGGATGGCCTGCCGCAAGGTCCGGAGCACGCGCGGGTGTCTTGCAAGAAATGCGCGCGGAAAGGAGAAAGATAGAATGGCCACACCTGCGAAAAGCGAAATTCAATTATTGAATAATGAATGCTGCTTAGTCTTTGACTTTGGGTGCTATTTTCCATATTCAAATTTTGAAATGCTGACCTTTAATTTTTCCTTGGGGTTGGAAGAATTCGACGATTACAAAATAAATCATCGTTATCCAAATAAAAATTATCATACAATATCCAAAAAGTATGGGCGAAAATTAAGCAAAATCGGATACCCCTACATTATGAAACTTGATGAGCAATCACCAATGCTTCTATGTTTGAAAGCGGGTATCAACAAGCAATATATAACCATGATTTTTCCGGTTCAAACAAATATGACAAAAGACAGACCAGTTAGCGGCTTATCCTTACGATATGATTTTGATAAAAGCGAATTTCATTTTACGTCATATAAAAAATCTGTAAATCGCGGGGCGTATCATCCGCACATTTGGCGCAATCATGAAATAGAGGGCGATCGAAAAGGTAATAACGACATACTGTTGAACCCGCCGTGTAAGGTTGGCGGTGGCAGTTGTACGCTCCTCTATGACAATGTTATTGAACCGTGTTCAACAACATTGTCAGATTTGTTGCTATAAAAATATAGAAAGCTCAGCCAACAGCTGTCTAAGTATGAAGAGGTGCGTATGATCACAGAAACCATTACCAATGGTGAAAACACCTATACGGTTGAATTTTCTCCTGACGGTGTAAAAGTTTTTCAAGACGCGATGGAAATAACCGCAGATGAACTCAAAATTATCCGTGAAAAAGGTGCCGTTCCTGTTGCGGAAATTGATTTAGCAGCGGCCGCGTACGATATTGTACATGCCTATGTTTACACGGCTGCCGAGGCAGATACGTGGTAAGCCGAATAGCACCAGCGATTAGGAGAGAAGGCGTTCGTCAATTATGAGTGAAGCACATAACTAATGTAAAATCCATGGCTAAATGTCCGGCATATAGAATTCCACCGCCCTATCTTTGTCTGCTGTCCATCGACTGCTTATATTTTTTTCTTTGCACATAATATAAGCTTTATGCGATAACAATTTTTTCGTCTTCTCTAAATTTGGAAGCCGAACGTGTTCGTGGCGTTTTTCATCATCCCGCCAACCACAGAAGTAAATCTTTTCACTTTCTTCAACATTCGTTATATAGACGGCAATATCATGGGGCTTTGCAACGTTTTGCTTTCGTGCAATATGAGGGATCGCCTTATTCAAGGCTTCAAAAAAATAAATCGGTTTAAACGGTCCGTTTTTTGAATATCTGAAATCAAGAACTTCTATTAATTTCTTATATGTTTCAGGTTCGATTTGGATCTTGATTACAAATCCGCGATCTACCCTTACCTCAAAATACAAATTGTAAGCAATCACCCCTAAAGCCAGCTTGAACGGCTCATTGTCAATGAAGAAAAACGTGTCAAAATTCACGCCGCAATATGAGAAATTGAATTTGTACCGCTGGATTTTTTGTGATTTCATGCTTTTGTATAAATTACGGAGTCCATTTAAAACCATAATACCACCTAAATAATTGAAGGAGTGTTTGTATGATCAAGCAAACCGTTACGGATAGCGAAAACACATATGATGTTGAGTTTACAAAAAAAGGTATCTACGTCTATCGCCATGGCGACAGCAAACACATAATTCTTGCGGAAATAGGCTTGAGGGATGCAGCAGCGCATCTCGTGGATACTTTTATAGATAATGAGCCTTAATAATTTCTAAATACTGCTTTACTCACCATTATACCACCATTAATTTTAAACAGAAAGCAGGAACATACATGGCAAGCAATCTGCAAAAAACATCAGCTCTGTTAGAGCAGACAGCTTTGGATGTGACAAAATCCCCGGAAGCATGGATGAAGTTTCTGGACACGGCTGCCCGCATTTACAAATATCCGTTCACCGATCAACTGCTGATCTGCGCCCAACGCCCAGACGCTACCGCTGTGGCCACTTATCCAATCTGGAACCAGCGGATGCACCGCTGGATTCAGCGTGGAGCATCCGGTATTGCTCTTCTGGATGTAGAAAATGAACGAGTGAAATATGTTTTTGACATATCGGATACACGGCCTGGCAAAGGCGCGCGGGAACCATGGCTGTGGGAGCTGCGGGAGGAACATCACACAGCTGTCATGAAAACTCTGGAGGAAAGCTATGGTGTGACAGAGGGGGACATGTCCCACCGTCTGGCCACCGCCGCCGCAAGCGCGGTAGATAGCTCTTTGGAAATCTATGTGAAGGACTTCCTCCATGCCAGAGATGGCAGCCGACTTGCTGAACAATCGGATGAAAATGCTGTTAATATCCTGTGCCATGTAGCCAGAGCAACCGTCCAGCACCTTGTCCTTGCACGTTGCAGCATCCGGGCGCAGCGCCTTTATGATTCCGAATTTGACGGAGTGGGCTATTTTAATACGGCTGATGCAATAATGGCTCTTGGTCATGTAACGCAGGAAATCTCCGCATTCGTTATTCACCAGATCGAGCGTACCATCAAAACATATGAGCGGGAAAAAGTCCATAACGGACTTGAAAATTCCGAACAGAAGGAATATAATACAAACAGATCGCAATTTAGCGTTGTAAATCGTGAAAGCGAGGTTGAACAGCATGGAGAACAAGACCAAGAACCGGTTCGGGATCACATACACGCAGAACGGGGATTATCTAATCCCGGACATCGTGATGGACCCGCAGCCGGAGGGCACGATCGGGATTTACGGCCGGGCACGCAAGCGGTACCTGAAGGAGTATCACGGAATTCTTTACACACGGATGGTAGCGAAGTGCAACTTGAAAGCTCACCTGCTGGAGATCGACCAGGAAGCACAGGAGATGCAAGACCGGATCGTGGAGCAGATGAAGAAGCAGAGAGGCATCACAGAGCAACTAAAAGCGAACGATCAGATGCGCTGGGTGGGCGAAATGAACAACATCCTGGCATCGGCGCGGGAGATGGTGATGCACGATCTGATCTACGTCTAAACATTGATGCTACGCCTGCAAACGGGATGCATACCCGCGATTGGCATGACCGCAGCACGGAAACTAAAGAACGCCCATTTTTCCATGACCAAGCCTCTATTAACGCTATTTTGAAAGAAACGCCGCACCTCAAGGATGCAAAGCCTGAGATCGCGGCGTTTTTTGCTGCCCATGCAGATGATGAAGAACGCACGGCGTACATTGAGCGCATTTTCAATGACGATTACACGGAGCTCCTAATCGGTTCGGATGAACGGCGCGTGGGTTATAAAACGTATCAAAATGTATTGCATCTGTGGGAGGGCAGTTACCTGTCCCGCACGTCCGAATCCTTTTACGATTGGGGCGTCATCGCCGCCTACTATGGCACGATGCTTGTGATGGGCGAATTTCTGGACGACACCACACCGGATGGTCAGCTGTTATTGACAGCTGTTCCTGAAAAGAAAGCCATCCCGGATGCAGCCATTGATGCCTCGCTGCAACGGAATGGAAGCGGTTTTGAGGGCGGAAAATACCGCATCTATGCCTATTTTTCAGAGAACCATACTGCCCAAGAACGCGCTGACTTCCTGAAAAATGAATTTGGCATCGGCGGAATTTGTCCGGCTCTACCCGGTTCCAGACTCGACGAGTGGCATGATAGCAAAGGAATCCGGTTTACACGGGGAGGTTCGTCTGGCACAAAGGTGGAAATCCGATTGTCATGGTCTCAAATGCAATCCCGTATCATGAGTTTGGTCACTGCCGACCACTACCTGACCCCACGGGAAAAAGCGGACATGCCCGACTATCAGCAGCACGCGGAGCAAAAGAGACGTGAAGCCTCAAAACGCGATGCAGATTGGAAGTCTGCCCATGCGGTATCGCCCGCGGTGCATCCATTTCAGAAACCCGATACGGTTCTGCGGGCAGATGCACCAACAAGAGCCACACCGCCGCCAACCGTACAAATGAGCTTGTTCCCCACAGTAAAACAACAGCAGATTGAAATTGCTCAGGCGGAGGATGCACAATCCTCTGCCTTTTCTTTGGCACAAGACGACATTAACCAGGTGCTTTGTGCAGGTGGCTTGTTCCAAAACGGAAAATTCCGCATTGCAGAGCAATTTGCACGCCATCAAAGTGCCAAGATAAACGCAGATTTTCTCAAAAATGAGTATGGCCAAAGTGGCGGCAGTCTTACATTTTCAGACGAGACATCTGGTCAAGTCCGGTATAACGCAAAGGGCATTTCAATCTATAAAAGCAGGAGAGGTTCCGAACCGGACAAGTTTCTTCCCTGGGCAGATGCGGAAAAGTTGATTCGCGCTCTGATTGAAACAGGCCGTTATCTGACGCCAGAGGAACGCACAGCATATACAGCGTGGAAAAAAGAACGCGCGGAAGCCCTTGCCTCCACCGAACAACTTCATGCGCACAATCGCCGCCCCCATCAAGAAACAACAGCCGAAGAAAGCACGCAGCTGTCCTTTTCACAGGCTACCGATTCGCATTCGGATGTTCCAGACACGCATTCTAAAAATCCAGATGTCCTGGAAAAGATGGGTGCTAATCTCACGATTACTCGTCAGGAAGATGCCATTTTTATCGACCAAGCTGGAACAGAACCGGGTTCGGGCACTTATGTGGACGTAGATATCACGGTGCCGGATGAAGTGGCCGATACCATCCAAGAGCAGATTCCGATTGGCGAAACACTTACGCTGTATGAACGCCAGTTTACCGTTGATTCAGTAAACTATGACAGCGGCAAGGTCAACCTCCGTGACGAAACCTTTGCCGGACACACCGGGTTTCCTATTTTCCGGGTAGAATCTCTGGATTTTGTGCGCGATGCACTGCAAAAGGAAGCTCGCGATCAGGAGAAGGCTACAAACAAAAACGTGCAGCCGCCACAACCGAAAGGCATACAAAAGGAGCCGGAAGCCCCGCTTCAAAACTTCCGTATTACGGAGGACACCTTGCCCGCAGGCGGGCCGAAGGCGCGGTATGCCCGTAATGTTGCCGCTATCCGTACACTCAGACAAATTGAATCTAAAAACCGACCGGCTACAGCGGAAAAGCAAGCGGTCTTGTCCGCTTACGCGGGCTGGGGCGGTGTTGCCCAGGCATTCGACGCAGGCGACCCGAAGTGGCAGTCTGAATATGCAGAACTGAAAGAGCTGCTCACAGATGAGGACTATGCCGCCGCGCGTTCCTCCGTTTTAAATGCGCATTACACATCCCCCACGATCATCCGGGCAATGTATAGCGGGTTGGAACGGTTGGGCTTTCAAGCCGGTAACGTGCTGGAACCGGCTTGCGGTACCGGTAACTTTTTCGGAATGGTACCGGAAAACATGGGTGCATCAAAATTGTATGGCGTCGAACTGGACGATATCACGGGCCGGATCGCCAAGCAACTGTATCCACAGGCGGACATCACCGTGGATGGATTTGAGAACACGGACTTCCCGGATGAGTTTTTTGACTTGGCCATTGGCAATGTACCGTTCGGCAATTACAAACTGCCGGATCGCCGTTATGCAAAGAGCAATTTCCTCATCCATGATTATTTTTTTGCAAAATCACTGGACAAAGTACGCCCTGGCGGTCTGATTGCGTTTATTACCAGCAAAGGCACAATGGATAAGCGCGACAATACCGTGCGCCGGTATATTGCCAGACGGGCTGATCTGCTGGGCGCTGTGCGGCTTCCGAACAATGCCTTTGCCGGTGCCGGTACGGAAGTCACGGCGGACATCATCTTCCTACAAAAACGTGATCGCCTGACGGACGAAGAACCGGATTGGCTGTTCTCTGGTGAAAACGAAGACAGTGTAGCCGTCAACCGGTATTTTGCAGATCATCCAGAAATGGTGCTGGGCAAGATGGAGTATGTTTCCGGACCGTATGGGCAGGAAACTGCCTGCCTGCCGATTCCTGGCATGAATCTCGCAGAGCAACTGGAAAAGGCAATGCGGCGGCTGGAATTACCTGACCGCGCCATCTTTGACATCAGCGTCCCGGAGCCGGACGGAGATTTGGAGGAAGATATTCCTTCTTCACTTCCTGCCGACCCAGATGTGCGCAATTTCAGTTATACGCTGGTGGATGACCACCTGTATTTCCGGGAAAATTCCCGAATGAACCTTGTACACCTGCCTGAAACCACAGAACGCCGTGTGCGTGGCATGATGGAACTGCGTGACTGCACACGCAAGCTGATTGCGCTCCAGATGGAAGACGCAGCAGATGATGTGATCCATCAGACGCAGACACAGTTGAATACTCTGTACGATGCCTATTCCAAAGACTACGGCCTGCTTTCCAGTCAAGGCAACCGGCGCGCTTTTGAAAATGATGCATCCTACAGCCTGCTCACGTCACTGGAAGTGGTGAACGAAAACGGCCGCCTGGAACGCAAAGCGGATATGTTCAGCAAGCGCACCATCCAACACGCACAGCCGGTCACGTCGGTGGATACGGCAAGCGATGCGCTGGCGGTTTCCATCGCGGAACAGGCAGGCGTCGATATGGCATACATGCAGGAGTTGACCGGGTTCTCCGAAGAAAAGTTGGCGGAAGATCTCACCGGCGTTATTTTTCGCAACTTGGGCGACGCAGATCCGGCCACTGTGCCGAAAGCGTTCGTAAAACTGGAAGCCTTCCCCTATGTGATGGCAGATGAATACCTTTCCGGTAACGTGCGCGCAAAACTGCGAATGGCAAAAGCGCTTGCGGAAATGCGCCCCGATTTTGCGGAGCAGATTGTACCCAACATCGTGGCGCTGGAAAAAGTGCAGCCTAAAGACCTGAGTGCCGGTGAAATCGACGTGCGTCTGGGTGTGACTTGGATTGAGCCCATGTATATCGACCAGTTTATGGCCGATGTGCTCAAAACCCCGCGTGTTCTTTTGCTGAACAGTATCCACACACAGTATGCGGACGTGTCCGGCGTCTGGAATATTCGTGGCAAGAGCGCGGACAGTATGGATAACGTTCGTGTACATGCCACTTATGGAACAAAGCGGCGCAATGCTTACTATCTTCTGGAGGACAGTTTAAACCTCAAAGACGTGCGGATTTTTGACACGGTTCTGGATGCCGAAGGGAGAGAGCATCGGGTTTTAAACGGGAAAGAAACCGCGATTGCACAGCAAAAGCAGGATGCCCTGCGTCAGGCTTTTCAGGATTGGATCTGGAAAGACCCGGACAGGCGGCAGACGCTTGTCAAAAAGTACAATGAGCTTTTCAACAGCACCCGCCCGCGTGAATACGATGGGCAGCATATTGTTTTTAATGGAATGAACCCCGAAATCCAACTGCGCCCTTATCAGCGGAACGCAGTTGCTCATGTCCTTTATGGTCACAACGCGCTGCTGGCGCATTGCGTTGGGGCTGGAAAAACCTACGAAATGATTGCGTCGGCAATGGAAAGCAAACGGCTTGGACTTTGTAACAAAGCCTTGTTCGTTGTCCCCAATCACCTGACAGAGCAATGGGGATCGGACTTTCTGCGGCTGTATCCGGGCGCAAACGTGCTGGTGGCCACCCGCAAAGACTTCGAACCGGCCAACCGTAAGCGGTTCTGTGCGCGGATTGCCACCGGCGATTATGACGCGATCATTATCGGACACAGCCAGTTTGAGAAGATACCGGTTTCGCCTGAACGACAGGCGCGCACCATCCAGCGGCAGATTGACGATATCGAACTGGCGCTGGAACAGGTTAGCAACGAGGATGGTCAGCGTTACACCGTCAAACAGCTTGAAAACACTCGCAAATCGTTGGAAGCCCGACTGAAAAAGCTCAACGACACGGAGCGCAAGGACAACGTGGTCACATTCGAGGAATTGGGTGTGGATAGGCTGTTTGTGGACGAAGCGGATACATACAAAAATTTGTTCCTGTTTACCAAAATGAGGAATGTGGCGGGTATCGGTCAGACCGAAGCGCAAAAATCCAGCGACATGTACGCAAAGTGCCAATACATGGATGAGCTGACCGGCGAACGCGGTATTGTGTTCGCCACAGGAACACCCATCAGCAACAGCATGGTAGAACTTTTCACCATGATGCGTTATCTGCAATCGAGCATGTTGCACGAACACGGACTTGACCAGTTTGACAGCTGGGCGGCGGCGTTCGGTGAGCGTGTCACGGCCATGGAACTGAAACCCGAGGGTAGTGGATTCCGAGCAAAAACACGGTTTGCACGATTCTTTAACCTGCCAGAGTTGATGTCCCTCTGGAAGGAGGCTGCCGATATTCAGACGGCGGATATGCTTCACCTGCCGGTTCCGAAAGCGGAATACATCGACGTGGTGACAAAAGCCAGCACCATCCAAAAGGATTTTGTGCAGCAATTCGGAGAACGCGCGGAAAAAGTGCATCAGAATCTGGTGGAGCCTTATGAGGATAACATGCTGGCCATCACGAATGATGGCCGCAAATTGGCGCTCGATCAGCGCTTGATGAATCCGTTGTTACCCGACGACCCGGACAGCAAAATCAACGCCTGCGTAAAAAACGTCCTGCAAGTCTGGCAGGAAACAGCGGAGCAGCGCGGCGCACAGCTGATATTCTGCGATCTATCGACACCACATAACGATGGTAAATTCAACGTCTATGATGACATTCGGAAAAAGCTGACGGCACAGGGTATCCCTGCCGGAGAAATTGCTTTTATCCATGAAGCCAAAACCGAAACGCAGAAAAAAGAGCTGTTTGCGCGTGTCCGCAAAGGACAAGTGCGGGTACTTTTGGGCAGCACGGCAAAAATGGGAGCCGGTACGAACTGCCAGGATCGCCTTGCGGCGCTCCATCATGTCGATTGCCCCTGGCGGCCGCGCGATCTGGAACAGCGTGAAGGGCGCATTCTCCGCTTTGGCAACAAATTTGGCACCGTTCGTATTTTCCGGTACGTTACCCAAGGCACATTCGACGCCTACAATTGGTCTCTGATCGAGAATAAGCAGAAGTTTATCGGGCAGGTTGTGACCGGCAAAAGTCCGGCCCGTAGCTGTGAGGATGTGGACGGCACGGCGCTTTCTTATGCCGAGGTAAAATCCCTGGCCACGGGCGATCCTCGCATTAAACAGAAAATGGATCTGGACATTCAGGTGTCAAAACTGCGGATGTTGCAGGCCAGTTATGCCAGCCAAAAGTATGAACTCGAAGACAATCTGCTTAAACATTATCCCCAGCAGACACAAGCCACTCAGGAGAAAATTGCCGGTTTGACTGAGGATGAAAAACAGGTAGCCGCACACCCGCAGCAGGATGCAGACCATTTTACCATGCAGGTAATGGGAAAAACCTTTTCCGATAAAAAGGCCGCTGGTGAAGCGATTATTGCAGTCTGCCAGCGTATCAAATCGAAGGATGAGGTTGTTCAGCTGGGTGAATATAGGGGTTTCGCCATGCAAGTTGCGTTTGACAGACTGGCCGTCACTTTTAAACTGATGCTGAAACACAGATTGGGACGGTCGGTTGACGTGGGCGCGGACGCACTGGGCAATATCACGCGCATTGACCACGCTCTGGCGAATATCCCGAAACGGTTAAACGAGGCACGCGAGCACTTGTCTGAATTACAGCAGCAGATGGAGATTGCCCGTGAAGAAGTAGCAAAGCCGTTCCCACAAGAGCAGGAACTTGTCGAAAAGGCAGACCGTCTGCAAGCCCTCAACGCACTTCTGAGCACGGAGGATAAAGAACGTCCAAAGGAAGCTGTAAAATCTGCTCGTCCCATTCGACATCGCAACGTAAGACTTGAGAGGTAAACATATGGCAAATCGCTATCGTCCTATCCAGCTTCATGTAATGGTCAGCGCCCGAGAAAAAGAAATTATTGATCTGAAAATGGAGCGCGCTGGTGCGCATAGTATCGGAAGTTATATCCGGAAAATGGCACTCGACGGATATGTTGTGCATTTGGACATGTCCGACGTGCGTGAATTGCTGGCGCTGTTACGAAATATCAGCAATAACGTCAATCAGATTGCCCGCCGCGTCAACCAGACCCACAATCTCTACGAAGAGGACGTTGGGGATATTCGGCACGGCGTAATGGGCATCTGGAAATCCATCAACGTTCTTTTGGACAAGTGGGAGGGCGTTTAACACCGTGGCGGCGGTATAAAACAGGCATCAGGCCGCCAGCGTTCCGGGGTAAAGCCCCGGAGGTTGCAATCAGCAATAGTCGCTTTGTATACCTGATTACTGTATCGTAATTGTGATAAAAATATCAAACGATGTTTGCGAGTGACAGAGTATTTTTATCGGTCCATTTCGTGTTTGTTTTTCTTGTGGAAATTTTTTTCGTGCTTTTTTAAAATATTCTTTTGGGATTCGTCGGCCAACAGGTCAAGTCTCTCGTACATTTTTAAAAATGCGCTTGCAAGTTTGTCGTTGTCAATAAGCTCATCACGCTGTTCTCGTACAATATAATCAAATTGCTCAATTCCCTTATATTCAATCGCACTACGTACCAATGCGAGTGTCTGCGGGGAAAGCGCATCCCAGTACCGGTTGCAGATAAAGGACAGATCATACAAGTCTCGAATTTTATCCCTGCTGGTATATGCGTTTGTTTTCATAACGCACAAAATGTCAATCGTATAAACGATAATCCCGTCAATTCGTGTAGTTTCGGACGTGGGGATATGCTTGCGTCGATAAGACGTTTCGATTTTAAGCGGTTTTTCAGCGTTTCCATAATCAATAAAGTAACGCTGAACGGTATCGGTGTCTTTAGCTGTTCTCCATGTATAGTGCCGCTGATTGCAAAAATGTGAAACAATAACTCCAATTCCCTTTCGACGTCCATCAAGGTCAATATCTTCTGAAAACCGGTTAAGTCCATAACAAGAAAGTAAAGCAGTTCCACCTTTTAAAATAAAATCTTCTGCACTTTTGTTCATGAATTGAAGAAAATCGTGAATGACTTGCCCATGCATTTCTCTCCAATTGCTCATAACGCCCGTTTCTCCTTAAAATCCAGCCACTCTGCATAGTATTCACGCCCCATAAACCGATCAATTTCTGGCCATTTTTCTATGGAACGCAGCATAGCCACTTTTTCAAAAATTTCATTGGTATAGTGCTCGTTGCTAATATAATCCCGGTTCATCCCCTGGGCGATGGTGAATTTTCCGTCTGCTATCAAATCCAGCAAAGCACGTATATGATTGGCTACGTTATAGGTGCCCGCGTGCTCCGGAATGTGTCGGCCGTGCTCGATACCGTAATCGCCAAACAGGCTGCCGCTGCTTTCAGCGAGCCGCGGGCGCCGCCATTGGAGCGCCGATTGGTGCCAGTCACCGCTGGTAGACAGCGAACAAGGTATATTTAAGGCGTGAACGCCTGTGACATATTTCATGTGACAGCTCCTTTCCGCAATGAATGGCAGTCTCTATCTTTATTATACCACATTCAGAAAAGAGGTACACAGCAAATGGCAGTATCAGATCTCAAATGCATCAAGGTGCGCAGCGGTCGCTCCATCGCATACGTGGTAAAAGACCGCATCGATTATTATAAAAATCCCCAAAAAACAGATAACGGTCGGTTGGTATCCGCTTATCAGTGCACACCGGATACAGCCATTGAAGAACTTTTGTCCGTCAAGCACACTTATGAGGCGCGGACCGGCCGAAAACGGTCGAGCAACAACGCCGTCCTGTGGCGCATTATGCAATCTTTTAAGCCGGGCGAAGTCTCGCCGGAAGAGGCAAACAAGATCGGTTACGAGACGGCGGAAGAATTTTTAAAAGGCGAGCATCAGTTTATCGTCTGCACACACACCGACCACAAACATATTCACAACCACATCGTGTGGAACAGCACTGCTCTTGACTGTGAACACAAATGGAATAACTATAACCGATCTGCCATGGCCGCCCGCGCGATCAGTGACCGCATCTGCGCGGAGCACGGCCTGTCCGTTGTCCGCCCCAAAGAAAAAGGAAAGAAGTATGCGGAATGGGCGGCAGAGAAAAAAGGTGCCAGCTGGAAAGAGAGATTGCGCGCGATGATCGATACCATTTTACCGACTTGTACGGATTACTCGGGCTTCCTTACAAAGATGCGACAGGCCGGATATGAGGTGCAAACAGGAAAAAAATACGTTTCCTTTCGTGCGGCTGGTCAGACGCGTTTTACACGGATGAAAACGCTTGGGATGGATTATACCGAGGAGGCGGTGCGGGCGCGCCTGGAGGCAAGGCAGTCTGCTTCCGCACGGCATAAATCGCAAATCCTGTTTGTCAAAAAAATCAATCTGCTCATTGACATCCGCGCAAAGTTACAGGCGGGCAAAGGCACCGGATATGCGCACTGGGCAAAACTCTTCAATGTCAAACAAACGGCCAAAACGCTGTACTATATCCGAGAGCACGGAATTGCGGATTATACCGAGTTGGAGAAGCGCGCAAAAACAGCGGCTGAAAAGCAATCTGCGCTGTCCGCAAAAATGAAATCACTGGACGGGCGTATGAAAGAAATTCAAGATTTGGAATCTCAAATTATTACATATAGCAAGACCCATGCGGTGTATATGGAGTATCAGCGATCTGGATGGAATCCGGTCTTTCGCGCGCAGCATGAAACAGAAATTCTCCAGCACGAGAGTGCAAAGAAAGCATTTAATGCGCTTCACACGGACTCTCTCCCCAAAATGGCACAACTTCAACAAAAATACGCAGAACTGCTTTCTCAAAAGCAGGCGTGGCGCAAGGAATATCAAGAAGCTAAATCCGAAGTTGATGAGCTACGGGTAATCAAGAAAAACATTGATACGGTACTGGATATTCCGGATGATGGAGAAGCTAAGGAGCCGGATATCGAAAATGGCAGACCCAGGCAGTAACAATAAAAATGACGCAATATTATATCACATGGAAAAATATTTTGCAACTTTTTGCAAAAGATTTTTCCATAATTTATGATATTTCATAGG
>NZ_JBDNLG010000006.1:39777-54013 GCF_047718355.1 Ethanoligenens sp. | reverse complement strand
CAACTATTTTTTTTTTTTGTTACAAATAAACTTTTGTTTTTTTTTTAAAAAAATAATTATTTTTTTTTTATATATTTTCTACTTTTTTTACTTATTATTTCCCCAAACGCCCAAAAAAACGCCGCGCTGCGCCTTTATTCAACAAAAAAACGGCTCAGCGCGCGTTTACAACTAGGTCTATAAGGAACTGTTATCGTTTTGTCATGATTACAGAGTGGATGGCAGCAGACCGTCGGTTTCCCCGTTCAGCGGAAATCTCTCCAGCCGCTCCAGCCACGCACGCGCAACAGCATCGCTCGGCATCCGCCAGTCACCGCGGGGAGAGAGTGCTACGCTGCCCACTTTGGGTCCATCCGGCAGGCAGGAACGTTTAAACTGTGCGCCAAAAAAGCGGCGCAAAAATTCCGTCAAACGCTGTTTGATCTCCACATCGGTGTAAACATCAGTGAATGCCAAAGACGCCAACCGTAAAATCTTTTCAGGAGGAAAACCGAAACGAAGAAAATAATATAGGAAAAAATCATGCAGCTCATACGGTCCCAGAATCTGCTCGGTTTTTTGCGGGATATCCCCACCCTGGGCGGGCAACAATTCGGGACTGACCGGCGTGTCCAAAATATCAACCAGCGTGTCATGCAGCAAAATATTATCCGCATTCTCATCCGCCACATAATGGATAAGATGGCGTACCAGCGTTTTGGGAACACCCGCATTGACACCGTACATGCTCATATGGTCGCCATTGTAGGTGGTAAAGCCAAGCGCCAATTCGGACATATCTCCTGTACCCACCACGATGCCGCCTTCCATATTGGAAACATCCATGGCGACCTGCATCCGCTCGCGCGCCTGCGCGTTTTCAAACGCGGTATCCGGTGACCCGTCGTGCGCAATATCTGCCAGGTGCCCTTCCACCGCCTTCGAGATTGGAATGGTCTTCAGCGTGGCGCCGATGCTTTTGCAGAGCGCATCCGCATTGCCGTGGGTGCGCTCTGATGTGCCGGGACCGGGCATGGTGATCGCCGTGATGGCGCAATTGAGCTTTTCTGCCTGAATTGCCCGATGTGCAACCAGCAAAGCCAATGTGGAATCCAGCCCGCCGGAGACCGCCACCACTGCCGTTTTCGCCCGTGTGTGTGCCAGACGTTTCGCCAATCCGTCGGTCTGAATGTCCAGTACTTCTTTGCAGCGTTCCCGATAGCGCTCCCCCTCCGGCGGCACGAACGGATGACGTCCCACCAACCGCTGCAATGGCGCATAACGCACAGGCGTCAGTCGAAACGGTATCGTCCGGCAGCCGCCGTCCCCGAATCCCACGCCAAACGAAGTGGTACGGCGGCGTTCTTCCGCCAGCAACTGCATGTCCAGATCGGCTGTTAGCAGACCTTCCCCGCCCTGCCGTTCTTCTAAAATACGCCCGTTTTCTGCGATCATCAGATGCCCGCTGAACACCAGATCGGTGGAGGACTCACCTTCGCCGCTGCTTGAATAGACATACCCACAAATGCACCTGCCGGACTGCGTGCCCACAATGCCGCGCAAATATGCCGCTTTTCCTGCGACTTGTGTGCTTGCGGACAAATTGGCAACCACAGTTGCTCCCTCCAATGCCAAACGGCAGGACGGCGGCACGGGCACCCAGACGTCTTCGCAGATTTCCACACCAAACGTAAAATCCGGGAGATTCTCACATTGAAACAGTAAATCGGTGCCAAACGGCGCCTCCTGTCCCGCTAGTGTGATGGTTCCGCCCGCACGCATACCGGACGTGAAATGCCGGTTTTCATAAAATTCCGCGTAATTAGGCAGATAAGTTTTCGGCACGACCCCCAACAGACGGCCCCTATGCAGCACTGCCGCACCGTTATACAGCTTGGTCTTGCGCACCGGCAATCCAACGATCATCACAGCGTCAAATTTACGGCTCTCCTTTAAAAGGTACGCTAAAGACGCTTCCGCCGCATCCAGCAACGTCTGGTGCAAAAACAAGTCTCCACAGGTATACCCTGTCAGGCAGAGTTCGGGAAAAACGACCAGCCCCGCCTGTTTTTCTTCCGCCTGATTCATCCATTGACAAACCGCGCGCGCATTTTCCGCACAATCCGCGACCGTCAGCTTCGGCGACACGGTCGCGACCCGTATATATCCATCTTTCATTAAAACGCCCCTATTCGGCAGACTGCCTGTCCCATTTTCATCGCGATCATCCATACAATCACGCACATACATAGTATTATTGTAAAAGCCTGTGCGCAAAAGTCAATCTTTACTTTGTATTTCCATTTTGCGCATTCCCCACAAAGGTGTTATAATTGGTGAGCTATGCACAACGGTGCTTTATCTTCTTCCTTATAGAAAGATCAATTTGTCATCCACTGACAGGAACAGGTGCTGCATGGAACTCATCGTGAAAAAACACACCCGCATTGATTTGCTTGACGCAGTGCGCGGCGTTGCCATCCTTGCCATGGTTCTTTACCACGCGCTGTTTGACCTCACCGATATTTTTGGTATTCGTGTGCCGCTCTTTGCCTATCTGGAACCTTTGGAGCCACCGTTCGCAGGCGCTTTTATTTTATTGGCCGGGCTGTCCTGTCGTTTTTCTCACAACAATATGCGGCGGGCGCTGCGTGTTCTGGCACTAGCCGTCGCTGTAAGCGCTGTTACCGTCCTGTTTTTGCCGACCGAAGCCATCTGGTTTGGCATATTGCATTTTATGGGCGTTGCCATCCTGCTGTATATCCCTTGCCGCCGATTGCTGGATAACGCGCCCATGGCAGTATCCCTGCCGATGCTCAGCGTTTTGTTTGCACTCACCTATACCCTGCCCTCCTCCGGCCTATTTGGCATACCGGGCCTGTTTGGCATCGCCCTGCCATCCTCTTGGTTCTCCACACCGTTTTTGTTCTGGCTGGGTTTTCCAAATCCATCCTTTGTGTCTGCGGACTATTTTCCCCTGCTGCCATGGCTGTTTCTGTTTTTCATCGGCGCAGTACTAGGCTCGCCGGTCAAGGAGCATCGCCTGCCAGAGCGATTTTATACGTTGCGGGTGCCGGTGTTGGCCACGGCCGGGCGGAACACATTGCTCATCTACGCGCTGCATCAGCCTATTCTGTACGGTGTGATGTCGCTGATTTTTTACCTTGCAAATTCCCATTGAAATCCTGTGCTGAAAAAGCAGCATTTTCCTATTGCATCTCCAAGGAGGCTTCTGTCATGCCCATTTTTGATTTTCACACCCACGCCTATCCGGAGCGCATCGCCGCCCGTTCAGTGGAAAGTGTGCGTAACCACTATCACCTAGCTGCACATAGCACCGGCCTGATTGAGGACCTGCGCGCGCGTGCGGCAGACGCACAAGTAAGTCATCTGCTCATTTTGCAGGTCGCGTCTAAACCCGGCCAGTCATCGACAGTAAATAAATGGCTGGCACAGCACTTATCGGATCACTTGTTTGGTTTTGGCGGGCTGCATCCGCATTCCAAACATCTGGAACGGGACATCGACCAGCTGCGGGAATTGGGGCTGTGCGGCATCAAACTGCACCCCGACTTTCAGCATGTCGCGGCTGACGACCCGTCGATGGACGCCATCTATGACCTTGCCGTACAATATCATCTTCCGGTGCTTATCCACGCGGGCGATGTACTCACTCCGTATTCATCCCCGATACGGATTGCGCGCGTCCTGAATCGGTTTCCGCAGATGACACTGATTGCCCCGCATTTGGGTGGTTATTCGGAGTGGGATGAATCTGAACGACATGTCATCGGAAAAAATTGCTACATAGATACATCCAGCGCACTCTGGGCGCTGCCACCAGAGAAATCGCTTGAACTTATCCGTAAACACGGCGTGGAGCGTGTCCTGTTCGGCACTGACTATCCACTCACCACACAAGCAGAAGAATTGGAACGGTTTCACCGGCTGGGACTGACCGACGAGGAAGAAAAGCTGATTTTATTTGAGAACGCTAAACAGCTGCTGGGTCTGTAATGCGTTTTCACCTATATGATATGCAAAAAAAACGGTTTTTCCGTTTCCGCATGGAAACAGGAAAAACCGTTTTATGATGCGGTAAAATTTCGAATGGAAGCCGCAAGGTTTATCCGGGGCACTTGCAGGGACTTCGGTCGATTCTGCCCGTCCAGCACCAGTGTGAACGGTCCGGCCGCCGACTGCCCTTTCAGCACTGTGTTGCCACCCTGCGCGGTGGCGGTACTGCTTTTTGCCGCCATTTCAAACGCACCAAGCAATGCGTTGCATACGGCCGACTGCGGCACCGAAGCAGGGTCAAGTTTTGCCTGCATTGCACCATAACGCACACTCATGCCATCTTTATTGGTAAGAAACGCGAGTTGAGACAGTTCAGTGGGCCGGACAAACTGCACCGTGCTGCTTCCATCGTTCAAACGGACGACATTAACGGTATAGTCATGTCCGTTGAGTGTGACATCAGCCGTGCAGCTGAATCCACCGGACAGCGACACAGCCGCCCGCCTGCCTGCCTGTTGATTTTTCGCACGGCAGGACACAAATGCCGTGACAAACAGCAGCGCCGTCAGCACAAGCAAGAAGATCTCCACGGTTTTGCGCATAGATAAAGACCCCTCTAACGCGACAGTTCGCGGAATATTTGCGGGATCTCCGAAAACAGGTCTGTCGGGAGCATGGCATATTGAGCGTGCTTTTCCGCGCAGCGATCTGCGGCAAGTCCGTGAATATGCACCGCGGCACAAGCTGCCAGCGTGGGGTCGATGCCTTGCGCCGCAAGACCAGCCACCATCCCCGCCAGAATATCGCCGCTGCCGCCTTTGGCGAGGCCGGGATTTCCCGTGTTGTTCTGGAACAAACGGCCGTCCGGCGCGGCAATGAGGGTTCCCGCACCTTTGAGAACCAATGTCACACCAGCTTCACGTGCAAAAGCAGTCGCGCAGTTTTCCCTGTCTGCCTGCACGTCCGCCGCCGTCTTTCCGCACAGCCTGCCCATCTCACCGGGATGTGGAGTCAATACCAGATCTGCTTTGGATGCCCGCAATATATCTATATGCCCCGCACAGGCGTTTATGCCGTCCGCATCCAAAACAACCGTACCGCGCAAGCGCTGCAACAATGTCCGCACCAGCGCGGCAGTCTCGCTTTCAGGTGAGATACCGCAGCCAATGAGTACACAGGAGCAACGCGCCGCGAATTGCAAAATGTCATCCAGTGCGACAACAGACAGTCCGCCCGCTTCCGTCTGCGGCAGCGGCAGGATCATAACTTCGCTGAATCGGGAAGCAAGGACACTCCACAGAACCTCCGGCGCGCCTACCGTGACCAGCCCCGCCCCGCAGCGTGCCGCCGCCATGCCGGACATATACGCCGCGCCGGGGTAGCGCTTACTGCCGCAAAGGCAGAGCAGGCGTCCATAGCTGCCTTTATTGCTGTCCGATGCGCGCACCGGCAGCACCCGCTCCAAAAACGTGCGGTCGAGCAGTTCGGTGGCGTTCTTCGGCAAACCTTCGTCCGGGATGCCGATTTCCGCCAGTAAAAGCTTGCCGCAGTGTTCACTGGCGGGCGATTTAAGCTGTCCGCTCTTGGCGGCAGCAAATGTGATGGTCGCGGCGGCACGAACAGCATGTACAGCCGCCGACCCGTCGCCCGCATTCGCACCGCTGGGCATATCCAGTGCAAAGATTGGATGCCCGCTCTCGTTCATGCTCTCAAACAGTTCAGCAGTGTCCGCATCTACTTCGCCGTGGAAACCAGTGCCAAACACCGCGTCCACCAGCACGGCGCTGAACGTAAACAATTGTCTGCATCGCACAGGGTTTTCAGCATACCGGTATATCCGCACTTCTTTGTCCGGCAGGCGCTTATACATTGCGGCAGCTTCTTCGGTGCGCGGCTCTCCTGCCGCCAGAACCACTGAAACCGCATGACCCGCTTCATGCAGGAGACGCGCCACTACAAACCCGTCTCCACCATTGTTGCCGGCGCCGCAGACCACTGTACATGTGCTCTGCCGCGGGATGGCGTCCCTGATCGTTTGCGCGGCCGCCGCGCCGGCATTTTCCATCAACTGTAAAGCGGAAACTCCGTGGTCAATGGCATATTGCTCCGCCGCTTTCATCTGTGCAACACCAATGATCTTCATTCTGTCGTTCTCCTTTCTGCCACAGCAAAAGCCGTCGCGCGCGTCTGATCATGGCTCACACTCACATACAGCATCAAACGGCGCGCCTCCACGATCGCGCGTGCCCGTCCGGACAATGCATAATAGGGTTTGCCCATCTCATCCCGCAACAATTCCACTTCACACAAGTCAAAACCGCGCACTCCCGTACCGAGCGCTTTCGCAAACGCCTCTTTTGCACAGAAATGCGCGGCATACGAGCCGACATGCTTTTTTTGCAGAAGCAGCGCCTGTTCCCGCTCTCCATAAATGCGGGAGAGATTGCTGTGCCGGTCGAGCAGACGGCGGATGCGCTCCAGTTCCACCGTATCGACCCCAATGCCATAAATCACAACACCGCCTGCGGTTTTGCTTTCTTCACCGCCTGTTGAATACGTTCATCGGGGCTGAAAAGCAGCAATGTTTTGCCCAATTCCTTGTGGTTGAAAATCAGGTACCATGTTTCTCCATTGACATGTGTGGATGCGTCCAGACGTTTCTGTATCCCGGCGCTCTCGACGTGCTGGCGATGGTTCTCATCAAAACGGGCAAATTGGTCGATGCGGTGCAAGTCAATGGACATCATCCGTTTACGCTTCCTCTGCGCGACAATCTTGTCCACATCCAAGTCGAAATTGGTAAGAATATATTCATATTCCAGTTGAAACCGACGCAGCAGCATCCATCCGCCCCAAATGCAGAGAACCAACGCTAAAATCCCCAGAGAAGACAAAACCGGTATGGTCAGAGAGATAAAAAGCAAGCCAACTCCCAATACGGCAGACGCCAAAACAATCAAAATTTTCAGTGCGAGTGTGGACGAATCCACATGGCGTTTTACTAAGTACTCTACATGTGTATCCAAAGGTTACAACTCCCCAGACATCGTGTGGTTTCACAGAAATTAGTATACCACACCCCTCTTTTTTTTACAATATGCGCATTCTCCATTTAAAATCAGCGTCCCCTGTTTCCAATTACCCGCTTAAATCCGAATCTGGGGACATGCTTTTTATACCGTACACCGCCATTTGCAGAAAACCTTGCCCTAAACACAGTCCCAAACCGTGTCCACCTAAAAGAACGTCATTTGGCTGGTACGGGGCATCCCTGCCAGCGCTCCAAAACTCTCCAAACTCTCCACCACGGTCTTTGACGCACCACCGCGGCTCTGCAATTCTTGCATTGATAGAAATTTTCCTTGCTTACGCGCCTCCGCAATAGACCGCGCCACCGATTCGCCCAGCCCTTTCACCGAGCTTAACGGGGGACGTATCTTTCCTTCTTGCGGTAAAAACCGCACCGGGTCGGATTGATAGATGTCTACGGACAAAAATTCGATGCCACGCGCGTAGATTTCCCGCACAATTTCCAGCATGGCGTGCATGTCGTTTTCTTTCTGCGTGGCGTCGCGTCCTTTCTGCGCAATCTCCCGCATTTTCTCCCGCACCCGCTCCACGCCCCGCGTCATGCTTTCCGCATCAAAGTCCCCGCCACGCACACTTAGATACGCGCAGTAATATTCAAGCGGCATATACACTTTGTACCACCCAAGCCGCAGTGCCGCGATGACATAGGCCGCCGCATGTGCTTTGGGGAACATATATTTAATCTTCATGCAGGAATCGATGTACCAGCCAGGCACGCCGTGCTCTTTCATCTCATTGATGTAGTCCTGATTGAGCAGTTTGGGTGCGCGGCCTTTCCGCACGATCTCCATAATTTTGAATGCCGATTTTGGTTTAAGGCCTTTGTGCAGAAGATAGGTCATGATGTTGTCACGCGTCCCAATCACTTCGGAAATGGTACAGGTACCGTTATGAATCAGCTCCTGCGCGTTGTTCAGCCACACATCGGTACCGTGTGACAGCCCCGAAATCTGCAGCAAATCGGAAAATGTCTTAGGCTGAGATTCCACCAGCATTCCGCGCACAAATTTGGTTCCCAGTTCCGGGAGAGAAAACGTACCGGTCTCGCTGTCGATATCCTCCGGTTTCACGCCGAGCGGCGCGGTGGATGTAAAGAGTTTCAGTACCTGCGGGTCAGGCACCGGCACACTCATAACCGGTTTGTCGGTCAATTCCTCCAGACGCTTATACAGCGTCGGCACATCATGGCCGAGGATGTCGAGCTTTAGGATGGTATCATGCAGACAGTTAAAGTCGAAATGCGTGGTAACGGTCTCCGAACTGGTGTCATCCGCGGGATGCTGCACCGGGGTAAAGTCGTATACATCATAATTGCGCGGCACAACGATCATGCCGCCCGGATGCTGCCCGGTTGTGCGGCGCACACCGGTACAGCCAAGCGCCAGCCGAGCTTCCTCCGCCTTGTGCAATGTCCGCCCCCGCTCTTCCAGATACTTTTTCACAAAGCCATAGGCAGTCTTTTCCGCAACCGACGAAATCGTGCCGGCACGGAACACATGACCTTTACCGAACAGTTCCTCTGTATACTTATGGGCGGTGGGCTGCTCGTCACCGGAGAAATTCAAGTCGATATCCGGCGATTTGTCACCGTCGAACCCCAAAAAAGTCTCGAACGGAATGTCATGTCCGTCACGCCAGAGAGGTTCGCCGCAGTGCGGGCAGTTCTTTGCGGGCAAGTCAAACCCCGAGCCCACGCTGCCATCGGTGATAAATTCGCTATGCTTGCATTGGAGACAAACGTAGTGCGGCGGCAGCGGGTTAACCTCGGTGATGCCGGACATCGTAGCGACAAACGACGAACCGACCGAACCGCGCGATCCCACCAGATAGCCGTCGCTCTCCGATTTTGCCACCAGTTTCTGCGCAATCATATACAGCACGGAGAAGCCGTGTTTGGTAATAGAATCCATCTCGCGGGATAAACGTTTCTCCACAATTTCCGGCAGCTGCTCGCCGTATGTCTCATGTGCGCGGCCCCAGACGATGCGCTGCAAATCCTCATCCGCACCGTCAAGGGACGGCGGATAGGTACCCTCCGGAATAGGCCGAATGTCATCCTCGATCATGTCCGCAATTTTATTTGGATTTTCCACCACCACTTCATACGCACGGTCGCCCAAATAATCAAATTCCTTGAGCATTTCCTCAGTCGTGCGGTAATAAAGCGGCGGTTGGTTTTCCGTGTCTTTAAAGCCCATGCCGGACATCAAAATCTGCCGGAAAATGCCGTCCCGCTCATCGATGAAATGTGCGTCACAGGTGGCAACGACCGGCAGGTGCAGTTCATCCCCCAACTTGAGAACCATGCGGTTGAACTCTTCCAGCTGTGCCTGTGTCGCGCGCCCTTCCCGCACCAGAAAGCCGTTGTTGCAGAGCGGCTGGATTTCCAGATAGTCGTAAAAAGATGCAATTTTCCGCAGCTCTTCCCATGGTTTGCCGTTCACAATGGCGCGAAACAGTTCGCCCGCCTCGCACGCGCTGCCCACCAGCAAGCCCTCGCGCAGATGGTTCAGCTCGCTGCGCGGCACACGCGGATGTTTATAGTAATAATCCAACTGTGATTTGGAAATCAGCTGATACAGGTTTTTCAGTCCGGTCTTGTTTTTGACCAGCAAAATTTGATGATATGTCGGCAGACGTTTTGCATCCCCGCCTGTAGCGACACCATTGATATCTTTGACATTGTCGATGCCTTTTTCGTCCCGAAGCCGTTGCAGCAAAATCACAAAAATCTGCCCCAGCACAAACGCATCATCCGACGCGCGGTGATGATTGAACGGCGGCAGGTGTAAACCGTTCGCCACTGTATCGAGTTTATAGTTTTTCAAACCTTGCACAACGGTGCGGCAGAGCGGAATAGAGTCAATATACGTATACGGAAACTCCATACCGCAGCGCACAGCCGCCGCTTTGCAGAATCCCGCGTCGAACTCCGCGTTGTGCGCGACCAGCACCGCGTCACCGCAAAAGTCAGAAAACTGCCGTAGCGCTTCATCCTCATCCGGCGCATCTTTCACCATCTCGTCGGTGATACCGGTCAGTTCCGTAATCTTCGGCGGGATAGGGCGGTGTGGATTCACAAACATATCAAACCGCTCGCCAATCTCACCATTCCGAATGCGCACCGCGCCAATTTCCGTGATGCGGTCATTTTCACGGTTCAGACCGGTAGTTTCCAGATCAAAAGCGACGAACTCACCCGAGAACGGCATCTCCGCCTCGCCCATTGCGGCGGGAACAGTGTCGTCCACAAAATAATCCTCGATACCGTAAATCACTTTAATATTGCCGCCGTCCTTTCGGATGGCTTCGGCGGCGTTCATCGCGTCCGGGAATGCCTGCGCTACACCATGGTCGGTGATGGCAACGGCTTTGTGCCCCCAGCGCGCGGCCCTTTTCACATACGCGCCGGCAGGCGTCACCGCGTCCATGGCAGACATGTTGGTATGCAGGTGCAATTCCACCCGTTTGACTGGTGCGTTGTCCTGCTTTTCTTCCTTTTTTGCCAAAGCGATATCGGAGGCGCGGATATTGACGTCATGGTCATATGTATCATAAGAAGCTTCGCCGCTCACCGCGATGGTCATGCCGTTTTTCAGCTTTGCAAGCAAAGGCTCCAGCTTTTCTTTATCTTTGATGATTTTGACGGTGTTGGACGAGGTGTAGTCCGTAATGTTGAATGATACGATGTATTTTTTGCCGTCGCGCGTTTCCCGCACATCCAACCCAAACACATCGCCCCAAACTGTCACCTTGCCGGATTCCTGGGTCACATTCTCCAGCAGCTGCACCTCGCCACGGACAACGCGCCCAAACAGCACCCCCGTGATTTCCACCGGCAGTTTCCCTTTGGACGAACGGCGGGACACCTTCTGCTTAGACGAAGAAGCAGCGGCCATCCCTCGTGCCGCATTTGCTGCGGGCGGCTGTTCCTGTTCGGGCGGCGCCGCGTCTTCCCACGGCGGCGGCACATCGTCGTCCCGCACAGGGGGTGCGTCGTCCTCCCACGGAGGCGGCGGCGCATCCCTCCGGCTGGCCGGGCGCTCAGTCTTCATTTCGTCCGGGAGTCCCTTTTTTTCGTCCACCAGCATGATATCCAAATGCAGGCCAAACAGTTCCCGAATCAACCGGGCCAGCGCTTTGTCGCACTTTGCTCCGGTAAGCAGCTCCACCCCGCCGCAAAATAGCCGGATGGTCAAGGTATTCCCATCCAGCGCAGGTGCGCAGTGGTCGAAAAAGCCATTGACTGCCGCAACCTCCGCACGCAAACGGTCGACCAATTCCGGAAAAAAAGAAAGGTCGAACAACGCGGCATCATATTTAGGCCGAACGGTCAACTTGCTGACACGATAGGCTGCCGCCGCGCCTTTTTCAAACGCAGAAAGATCGGCAAACGGCAGCAGACGGGCAAACGAAACCGTTACATTCAGTGCGCGCCCCTCGCGCGACACTTCCATACCGATTACTTCGCCCGCCCGCAATGTTTCCGCATTTTGGCCATCCGGCGTGTAGTTTGCAAAAAGTTCCCCCAGTGTCATGCCTGTTTTCCGCTGTCCTTTCCCTCATTGTGCTGGTCCATCGCCCGCACTTCTGCCATCAACGCGTCCAACAGTTCATTTTCAGGTACGCTGCGCAGCACCACGCCTTTTTTAAACAGCAGCCCCACGCCGTCGCCCCCCGCAACGCCTACATCGGCGTCACGAGCCTCGCCCGGCCCGTTCACAGCGCAGCCCATCACTGCCACCTTCATCGGCGTTTTCACCGATTGCAGCAGTGGTTCTACCTTTTCCGCCAACCCCATCAGGTCAATACGCGTACGGCCACAGGTGGGGCAGCTGATCAGTTCCGCACCCTCTCTACGCAGACCGCACGCCGCCAAAATATCTTTTGCCGCACGCACCTCCCGCACCGGATCGGCAGTGAGGGAGACGCGCACCGTATCGCCAATACCCTCCATGAGCAGCGTGCCCAGCCCGACCGCGGATTTGACCAATCCCATGCGTTCGGTGCCCGCCTCGGTCACACCCAAATGCAATGGATAATCGCATGCCCTCGCCGCCAACCGATAGGCTTCCACCATCGTGGGTACATCAGACGCTTTCAGTGACAGGACGATTGCATGGAAATCGAACCGTTCCAGCAAGCCCGCATGGTACAGTGCGCTGTCCACCAACGCCTGCGGTGTGGCGTGCCCGTACTTCTCCAAAAAGCGTTTTTCCAGTGACCCGCCGTTCACACCGATACGGATGGGAATGCTTTTTGCCGCGCAAGCCCGCGCAACCGCCTGCACACGCTCATTTCCGCCGATATTGCCGGGATTGATACGGATCTTATCCACTCCGGCGGCAACCGCTTCCAACGCAAGCCGCCAATCAAAATGGATATCAGCAACAACCGGCATAGAAATGGCTTGTTTGAGAGCCTCCACCAGCCTCACGGCCTCTTTGTCCGGCACGGCCACGCGCACGATATCACAGCCTGCCTCTTCCAGCCGCTTGGCTTGCTCCACGTTGGCAGCTACATCCTGTGCGGGTGCGCAGAGCATGGATTGCACCGCAACCGGCGCACCGGCGCCAATGTTGACGCGGCCTGCCCGCACCTGTCTGGTTTTTCGCCTTTCCATGCCGTTACCTCTTGATTAGTCTCAAAATATCGTTAAATGTCACAACAAGCATCAGCGCCATCAGCAGCGCGAAACCAGCAAGATGCACATATCCTTCATATTTTCTCGAGATGGGTTTGCGGCGGATGCCCTCAATGATGACGAACAACAGACGGCCGCCATCCAATGCCGGAAGTGGAAACAGGTTGACGACGCCAAGGTTGATCGCGATCATCGCCACAATGTAGAACAGCGAAGACACACTCTGCGAAGCTGCCTGCCCCATAGCCGCCGTAACGCCTACCGGTCCGGACAAATCTTTGACGCTATACCGCCCTGTGAACATCTGCAAAATGGTCACCCAAACGAGCTTAACCATAGCGATTGTCCAATAAAACGCATGGCTGACAATCATGCCGGGCGATTTCCGCTGGGCATAAACTTGAAAATCCTGTGCCATGACTTTTCCACCGTTGCCATCGTTCATCGTGGGAAACTGTACAGCCGGCAGATCGACTACCCTGCCGCCCCGCAACACTTGCATATTCACTTTTCCGCGATTACTGGTAACAAGACCGAGCGTGATATCGACACTGATATGCACCGCCGCGCCGTCAATCCGCAAGATTTTGTCGCCTGCCTGCAAGCCCGTCTGCGAGCTGGTTGCACCGTTGGCAAACCCCGACACGGTCGTGGATGCAATGGGGTTAGTCAATGCAACCATGAACAGAATGATTACAACTCCTGTAAGGATATTCATGAACGCCCCGGCCACCAACACGATGATGCGCTGCCAGACCGGCCGGTTGATAAACGCGCGCGGGTCGTTGTTTTCACCGTCCTCGCCTTCCATAGCGGTATAACCACCGATGGGCAGCGCACGAAGCGAATATTTGGTCTCTCCTCTTTGAAAATGAAACAGCGCCGGTCCCATTCCCACGGCAAATTCGTTGACTTTCACACCGCACAATTTGGCGGTGAAAAAGTGGCCGAATTCGTGCAGAAAAATCAACACGCCAAAAACAACGATAGCGATGATGATATACAATATCACATTCATAACAGCCACTCCCTATGCTATAAAACGTTTCAATCACAGGCCGCGTTTGGAACCGCCATCCTGCGGTTTCCGTGCCGCATCACGCACAAACCGCCTCGCCGCCGCGTCAGCTTTGATGATGTTTGCAAAAGTGACTTCTCCTGGTTCTTGCAGGTCAGCCGCCGCATCTGACAATCCCGCGATATCCGGAAAACTGATTTTTTCTTCCAAAAACAGCGCAACTGCTTCCTCGTTCGCACCATTGAGCGCGGCAGGAACCAATCCGCCGCGACGGGCAGCCTTTTTGCAGGCACACAGCCCGTGGAAAACCTCCTCGTCCGGGCGCTCAAACGTAAGCGCGCCCATCGCGAACCAATCCATCGACTGTGCGGGGGACGGCAATCGATGCGGCCATGTGATCGCATACTGAATGGGCACCCGCATATCCGGCACACCTAACTGGGCGATTACGGCATGATCAACAAACTCAACCGCCGAGTGCAGAATAC
>NZ_JBDNLG010000006.1:0-39767 GCF_047718355.1 Ethanoligenens sp. | reverse complement strand
CTTCTATTTTCTCCGGTGAAACGTCAAATAGCCACATTGCTTCAATCAATTCCATGCCTTTATTGATCAGCGTTGCACTGTCGATGGTGATTTTCGCACCCATCTTCCAGTTTGGATGGCGAAGCGCCTGTTTTGGCTCTACGGTGCGGAGTTGCTCGCATGTATAGCCAAAAAAAGGTCCACCGGACGCCGTAAGGATCAATCGTTTGATTTCTCCGTGCGCCGCACTACCCTGCAAACATTGGAAAATAGCGGAATGCTCGCTGTCCACCGGCAAAATGCGCACACCGTTTTCCCGCGCAAGACGCATAACCAACTCGCCGCCCACCACGAGCGACTCTTTGTTCGCAAGCGCAAGCGTCTTTTTGGCCTCGATGGCCGCGATGGTCGGGGCAAGACCTGCCATACCGACCACCGCGTTCAAAACCATGTCTGCCTCTCCGCCTGCAACCGTACAAACGCCATCCTCTCCCGCAAGGACACGTACCGGCACATCACGCAAACGGACGCGCAGCATTTCAGCGGCTTCCGTATCCGAAACCGCAACAACAGATGGGTGGAACTGCCGCACCTGCTGCTCCAGCACATCAATCTTGCGCCCCGCCGCAAGCCCTGTGATCCGAAGTCCCAGCTTTTGGGCTACATCCAGCGCCTGTGTACCGATGGAACCGGTGGAACCCAGTATGGATAGGGACTGCACTGCCATCATATGAATGCCCTTTCTAATAAAATGACTTTATATTACTCCGGCACTTCAATAAGGGGCTTTTGCATCTGTGTATTGGATATTGGCCATGTGCATAACAAGGCCATTTTATCTGTAATTGCCAACATAATCGAAGCCCCGTCACATCACATGTGCGGATGACACAACATGTAAAATCTGCACCAGCACATACATCAGCGGCGCAACAAACATCACACTGTCAAACCGATCCATGATTCCACCGTGACCCGGCAGAATATGTCCAAAATCTTTGATCTGACATTCGCGCTTGATGATAGACGCCGCCAAATCACCGAAAATCGCGACAACGGCACAGAGCACGCCCATAACCACCAGCAGAGGGTAATGCACCGTCACCGGCGTATGCACGAAAGCGGCGTAGCTTTGATAAACAAGCCCCGCCACCGGAAACAGCACTGCAGAACAGACGATACCGCCCACTGCGCCTTCAACCGTCTTTTTCGGGCTGATTTTTGGCGCCATCTTATGCCGACCCAAAAATCGCCCCACAAAATAGGCGCCGGCATCTGTGATCCACGCACCGATAAAAATCAGCACTAAATAGAACAACGAATCGAAGCTGGTAAAAGCGCGCACAGCCAGAATATCCCGCAAAAACACAATGCTCGAAAACGCAAGGCTAATCATGACCGTCAGCATGAATGCCGTGCCAATCTGTTCAAGCTTCAAACCGGTTCGATAATGCATCAAGAGGCTAAAAAGCGCCACAATAAACAAATAGCTGCAAGTCATAACAATCAAGTGCATCCGGCTGATATTAAAAAAGGGCAGAACAGCCGTATAAACAAAGCAGGCAACCGCCAGACCACGGCTCTGGATATATTTCATGGCCACGAATACTTCATAGAGAGCAAGAATGCTGATAAGCGCGACCACGATGTTCAAAACCACCGTGTTGTAAAGCAGCAAAACCGCCGCGATAAGCGGTACGCCGAATGCTGCCGAAATAAGCCGTTGCCTCATGTTAGCCTCTTTTCACAGGGAACCTTTTTCACCGCCGCGAAACGGCCTGCGCCGCCTGTCTGTCAGTTGCCCATGCAATAAGCAGGAGCGTATACCAACATCATACCACAAAACACACTTGATTACGAGCCGCCGAAACGTCGCTTACGCCCGTTAAAATCCGTAATCGCCTGCTCCAGCACATCGGGTGTGAAATCCGGCCACAAAACATCGGAAAACCAGTATTCCGCATAGGCCGACTGCCATAACAAAAAATTGGAGATCCGCTTTTCCGCACCGGGCATAATCACCAGATCAGGGTCAGGCTGACCCGCCGTAGACAAATGCGCGGCAAACACATCCTCAGTAATTTTATCTGGAGAAAGCGTGCCATCCCGCACCTCTTGCGCAATGGCGCGTGCGGCATCCACCAGCTCCGGACGTCCACCGTAATTAATGGCGATGTTCAGCCGCAGGCCCGTCCGATCTGCCGAGACTCTCTCCGTTTCCGCCATTAGCTCACGCAGCTGCGGGTCGAGCCGGGTGCGGTCCCCGATAAACCGCGTGCGGATGTTTTCATCACGAAAGATTGTCAGCACATCGCGCAGATTTTTGCGTAGCAAGCTCATCAGGCCTTCTACCTCGTCCTCAGATCGTTTCCAGTTTTCCGAGGAGAAGGCATAGACCGTTAAATACTGCACGCCGATCTTGTTGCAATACCGTGCAATTGTCTTAAATGCTTCGGAACCCGCCACATGCCCGGCCTGCCGGGGCACATGATGCTGTTTTGCCCAGCGCCGATTTCCGTCCATCTTGACCGCGATATGCACCGGCAATACCCGTTCCAACGTTGTTTCCGGCTTTTTGCGAAAACCAAACATCACATTCCTCCGCCCAACCGTCGCTTATATTTCCATGATCTCTTTTTCTTTTTTGGAGGCGATACCGTCAATCTCTTTGCAAAACCGGTCTGTGCTGTCCTGCACTTTTTTTTCAGCATCCTTGAGGTCGTCCTCAGTCAGCTCTCCGCTTTTTTTCTGCTCTTTAAGTGATTCGATTGCATCCCGGCGGATGGAACGAATGGCAACTTTGGCATCCTCGGCATATTTCCGCACCGTTTTAACCAGTTCTTTACGCCGCTCTTCAGTAAGAGGCGGGAATGCGATGCGAAGTACCTTACCGTCATTCTGCGGATTGACGTCCAGATCCGATGTCAAGATGGCTTTTTCGATAGCCCGGATCTGTGATACATCCCACGGCTGAATGGTGAGATTGCGTGCCTCGGTGATGGACACCGCCGCGATTTGATTGATGGGCGTCAGTGTTCCATAATAGTCCACCCGCACTTTATCCAAAATTGCGGGATTGGCACGTCCGGCACGAATGGTGCTGTACTCGCTCTCAAGCGCCGCGACCGTTTTGGTCATTTTTCCCTGATAATCCTGTTTGCCTGCCATGATTCACTCTTTTCTCCGCTGCCGCCGCGGCGCACTGCTCATCCGCTTCCCTGCGGCCAAATTAGAAGCGACTGATTCCCAATAACCATCCAATCTCTATATGAAGCAAGCCTCGCACTGCAACTGTTATTGCTGTGCGCTGCGCACAATGGTGCCGATATCTTCCCCTAAGACCGCACGCACAATATTTTGTGGATCGACCATACTGAAGACCATGATCGGCACCTCATTGTCCATGCAAAGCGATGTTGCGGTGCTGTCCATAATGCCCAATCCACGGTTGAGCACGTCAATATAAGAGATATAATCGAACCGAACCGCTTCGGGATACTTAGTCGGGTCACAATCATACACACCGTCCACCATAGTGGCCTTGAGGATGATGTCCGCGTCAATCTCCACCGCGCGCAAGGCCGCCGCTGTATCCGTCGAGAAAAACGGATTGCCCGTACCGCATCCAAACACCACGACACGCCCTTTTTCCAAGTGACGTACCGCACGGTTGCGGATATACGGTTCCGCAATCTGCCGCATCTCGATCGCCGTTTGCACACGCACCGGCACATCAAGCTGCTCGAGCGCATCTGCAATGGCCAATGAGTTAATGACTGTCGCCAGCATCCCCATATGGTCGGCGCGTGTCCGATCCATTTTTTCATTGCTGCGCCCGCGCCAAAAGTTCCCGCCGCCCACAACGATTGCGATCTCTGTTCCAAGTTCTGCCGCTTCTTTTACGCTGCGGCAGATATCGGTGACCACATCATAGTCCAGTCCAAAATGCTTTGGCCCCGCCAAAGCCTCTCCGCTCAATTTCAGAAGAATCCGTCTGTACTTGGGCTGCTCCATATTAAACCTCCACGCTTTCTGACAGATATGTATCACGGTCATTCCACCGCAGCACTTCCGACATGACAGCGATATATTTGAAAGAATCTGCCGACTGATCAACAAGCACAGTACATGTGATGTCGCCGGTTTTTTTGCTCCATAGCAAACCTTATTCTACCCGAAATAAAATGGGCTGTAAACCCCTATTTTATGAACGAGCTGTCATATCAGTGAAAAACCCGTTTCCAAATCCGCCCGACACCTGCGATTCTCGGCTGAAAATATTGCAGACTGCCATAACATATCACCGTATACCTACGGTCCTACCCCTATATACGCAGAAAAAAGAGGCTGCTTTCAAAGAAAATCAACGTCCTGTATACTCTGTAAAAACCAATCAAGCGGATTTATTCCAGAGCAAACCGTGACGGGTCCTTTGTAACACCCTCTTGTTTGCGAAACGTATTTTATTTTACCATGCCGGCGACTTCCGCCGCCAGATCGTCGTGCCGCTTCTCCAGACCCTCGCCCTTTTCAAAGCGCACATACTGGGTGATTTTGATGCTGCCGCCCAATTTCTTGGCAGTTTCCTGGGTATATTTTTGCACCGTCAAGTCAGCATCTTTAATAAAATCCTGATCAACCAGGCAGATTTCCTTGAAGAATTTCCGGATGCGGCCATTGACCATTTTTTCGGCGATGTTTTGCGGTTTACCCTCATTCATCGCCTGCACAGTCAAGACTTTCTTCTCTTCTTCGACCACATCGGCCGGAACTGCCTGCTCGTTCAGATAACGGGGATTCATCGCCGCAATCTGCATGGCAATATCTTTACCAAACTCCTCGAAGCCGTCTTTGCCGGCCACGTCGGTCTCGAACTGCACCAACACGCCGATGCGTCCGCCGCCGTGGATATAGGTGATGAGATCGCCCTCCATGCGCGCAAAGCGGCGGATCTTGATGTTTTCGCCGATGGTCAGCACTTTTTCATGCAAAACTTCCGCGACTGTCAAATCAGACCCGTCTGCTTTCAATGTCAGCAACGTGTCCAAATCGGCCGGTTTCTGTTTGAGGATGGTCTGTGCAACCTGCTTGACAAATTCCTGAAACATATTATTTTGGGCCACGAAATCCGTCTCGGCATTGATTTCCAGCACAACGCCAGCTTTGTCGGCCGGAGAGACTTCTGCGAAAACCACACCTTCCGCCGCAATACGGCCGGATTTTTTAGCAGCGGCAGCCAGGCCTTTTTCACGCAAGTATTCGACGGCTTTGTCCATATCCCCGTCAGAATTCTCCAGCGCCTTTTTGCAGTCCATCATGCCGCAGCCGGTCTGCTCACGCAACGATTTCACGTCTTTTGCTGTGAATGCCATCTACAATTCCTCCTATATGTGCTGTTATTGAATATATCAACGTACATGTATCATCATAAGAAAAGGGTGCCCCGTCCCATGAATCAAATCCCGAAAGCGTCCCCGCATACGGGGATCTCCCTATATGCGGAGACGGTGTCGGGCCGTCCATGTGTCGGAGGCAACCCCATCCACATCACTTGTATGCGGAGCGCTTTAAAAACGCCGTATCCCCATTAATAATAAAAACGGTGCTGCAAGCTTATTGCGCAGCCGGTGCAGTGGCAACAGCCGGCGTAGCGGCTGCAACCGGTGCTGCTGCAGGTGCTGGCTGCTCCGTCTGCTCACCCTGTTTACCTTCCAGCAAGGCATTTGCCATGACGGAAGAAATCAGGCGAACGGCACGGATGGCATCATCATTGCCGGGAATAACATAATCAATCTCATCCGGATCGCAGTTGGTATCCACGATTGCAACGATGGGAATACCGAGCTTGCGTGCCTCGGAAACGGCGATACGCTCTTTGCGGGGATCGACGATAAACAGAGCCGCGGGCAGTTTCTTCATATCTTTGATACCGCCAAGGTATTTCTCAAGTTTCTCGATTTCCAGCTTTAATTTGACCACTTCTTTTTTCGGAAGCAATTCAAACGTACCGTCTTCTTCCATTTTGCGCAGCTGCGCGAGACGGTCGATACGGCGGCGGATGGTACGGAAGTTAGTAAGCATACCGCCCAGCCAGCGCGCGTTGACAAAATAGGCGCCCGCCCGCTCGGCTTCTTCACGGATGGAATCCTGTGCCTGTTTCTTGGTGCCGACAAACAAGATCGTATTGCCGCCCTCAGAAAGTTTGCGCACGAAATGATAGGCCTCTTCGAGTTTGCGCACGGTCTTCTGCAAATCGATGATGTAGATACCGTTGCGCTCTGTGAAGATATAGGTGGTCATTTTGGGGTTCCACCGTCTGGTCTGGTGACCGAAATGCACGCCTGCTTCTAAAAGTTGTTTCATTGTAACGACTGATGCCATAAAGCAAAAACCTCCCCGGTTATACCGCCGCACCGCGTGAATTTCATCCGGGAAACCTTTTCCCTGCGACCGCAGAAAAAAGGCACCGTCCCGAACGCACGGTGCGTGTGTTTTAGCAGTAGAATTATACCATAATCCGGCGGGCTTTGCAAGTTCTCAGTGAAGAAAACCGAAAATGCCGCCTTTTTTCCTTCTACAGGGCCTCGCGGAACCGCAGACCGGCTCGCAGTTGACCAAAATAGCGTCTTCGCCGATTTTGTCTATATTCTCCCACGGCACGCAAAGATCTTCCTCCCGCCCGAACAGACCAAAGAATTTGGGGCGGCCGAAAATAATCAGTGCCCGGACACAGCCGTCACAGATATCGATCTGCACATCACATACATTGCCAAGCCTGCTTCCATCCCGCAG
Organism: Ethanoligenens sp.; assembly: GCF_047718355.1. Taxonomy (NCBI): domain Bacteria; kingdom Bacillati; phylum Bacillota; class Clostridia; order Eubacteriales; family Oscillospiraceae; genus Ethanoligenens; species Ethanoligenens sp. Next base: position 32,996 of record NZ_JBDNLG010000006.1, on the reverse strand, counting down.
GTTGATGACGTCTTTACAGGAAAGTTCTTCAATCGTGGTTAAGTCCACACTGCACACCTCCGCAAAAGCCGCTGCATACCGGCGTTCCTCTTTGCAGTGTATGCCGTGTGGACAATACCGATAACCTCTTACATCTGGCTCTTGATTTTGGACAGTGCCCCTTTTTCCAAACGGGATACCTGCGCTTGTGATATTCCGATCTCCGAAGCCACCTCCATCTGGGTATGTCCCTCAAAAAAGCGCAAATATAAGATTCGTTTTTCCCGCTCGCTCAATGCGCCCACAGCTTCCTTAAGCGTAATCTCGTCCAGCCAATCGCTGTCCATGGTCTTGTCACCGATTTGATCCATCACATAGATCGTGTCGCCGCCGTCGGAGTATACCGGCTCGTACAAAGAAACCGGATCGACCACCGATTCCAATGCCAGCACAATCTCCTCTTTTGGCATATCCATGTCTTTGGCCATTTCCTCGATGGTGGGTTCCCTCTGCGATTGATTCGTCAGGCGTTCCTTGCACTGCATCGCCTTATAGGCAGTATCCCGCAGTGAACGGCTGACACGAATGGGGTTGTTGTCCCGCAAATACCTGCGGATTTCCCCAATAATCATCGGGACGGCATAAGTGGAAAATCGCACATTTTGGCTGATGTCGAAATTATCGATGGATTTCATCAGCCCAATGCAGCCCACTTGAAAAAGGTCGTCCGGATTTTCCCCGCGGTTGGTAAAACGCTGAATCACGCTCAGAACCAGCCGCAGATTACCGCTGATAAGTTCTTCTCTGGCGGCAAGATCGCCTTGTTTGACGCGCTTAAGCAACGTCGTTTTCTGAGGCTCCGTCAACACTTTCAGCTTGGAAGTATTCACGCCGCAAATTTCTACTTTATTAAACTGCATACACGGCCCTCCCGAAAAAGGAAATTAAATTCCATTTCCAGTATTGCCGCGCAGACCGTTTCGTATACGCATACGCCGGGCGTTCACCGTACTTTTATCAATGGTAAATTTTTCAATGGACATTTGAGTGTTTCCAAAAAAGCACAAAAATTCCCCGCCCGGTGCTTTCAAATGCTACCGTGCGAGGATTTCTGCGCTATCCGACCCGCTCAATCTCTTTTTTTAAGCGCTGGATAATTCTTTTTTCGAGCCGGGAAATATAGGACTGGGAAATGCCAAGGGAATCCGCCACTTCTTTTTGGGTGCGTCCTACGCCGCCCTGCAAACCAAAGCGCATTTCCATAATGACGCGCTCGCGTTTGGAAAGATGGCTGATAGCGGTTGCCAACAGGCTTCTGTCCACATCTTTTTCAATATCATGGTGTACGACGTCGCTGTCGGTACCCAGCACATCGGAGAGCAGCAATTCGTTGCCATCCCAGTCAACATGCAACGGCTCATCGATGGACACTTCGTTCTTTTGGTTTTGCGTTTTGCGCAAAAACATCAGAATTTCATTTTCGATACAGCGCGAAGCATAGGTGGCCAGCTTGATACCGCGAGAGGGGCAAAACGTATTGACCGCCTTGATGAGCCCAATCGTCCCGATGGAGACCAGATCTTCCACCCCGATACCTGTATTCTCAAACTTTTTGGCAATATAGACTACCAAACGAAGATTGTGCTCAATGAGTGTGTCTTTGGCTTCCTTTTCTCCTGCTTCCAGCCCGCGCAAGCAGGCTGCTTCATCCGCTGCGGCAAGCGGAGCCGGAAGCGTATCTGGCCCGTTGATGTAATAAATGCGATTTTCGTCTAAAAGCAGCTTATGTATCGCGGCCATGCACAGGCGCATGGCCAACCGGTACAGGTTGCGCATCGCCGGCAAAAAGATCATCCCCCGATAACTTGTTGAACAGCATTGGGGTGAGCAAAGCCCTATACCGCCCGTCGCTGCTCAGGCGGCCCCCACAAACGGCTATAAACACATCTTTGGTTTTGACTGTTCCGTTTTTTACCTTAACCGCCAACTCATCTGGACGGAACGCGGGAAGCAAACCGCCTTTCCCATTTAGCCCGCCATACGGCACCATACGCAGCCGGTTTTCCCAACCAGTCCCGTCCAACTCCGGGAGTGTTTGAAGCAACCCTTTTTGGAACATGGGGCGCAGCGTCTTTGGCAGCAGCATTTGCACTGCTTCATATTCAGCCACCAGCACCGGCGTACCGGAAAGCGGGTCGCACAAACTGTTGCCGGTATCCAGCATGGCGGAAACAGAGATTGTTTTGCCATCTACCGTCAGAGCCAGGCTGTAAAAGCGGGATTCACGGCGGCGCACCACTCTGGAAAAAAGTGTGATGAGCACATAACATGCCCCAGCCGCCAAAATAAGCGTGACCGGCGAGATATCAAAATAGACAACGCCATTGCGCATGAGCATCCCCGGCGGGGTGCAGAACAGATAGAGCGCGAAAATCAACCCGCCAAACAGAAAACTGACCAGATAAAACAACCCCAGCAACTGAAAAAAAGACTTGAGGGCAGAAACGCGATAGGCGGCCAGCACGATGCCGACAGAGAGCAGGGCTTTCAACCCCGCCGTATACAGCACCCCCATCTCCGGCAAAAAAATAAACAGTGCGTAGATGGCCCCGACCGCCGCACCCGCGAGTAGGCGAAGACGTTTATCTTGCCGATGCAGCATACGGGACACGGTTAGCAGAATAAAATAGTCCAGAATGATATTGACGGCAAACAGGACGTCTATGTAGACCACTCGTACCATTGCATCGCCTCGGAACATGAAATAAATCTTCCCTGACGGGTTGCTTCTATTATAAGCGCAAAGCGGTACAAGGTTTGTCACATTTTGGACACTCATGCATAGGATTCCATCTGCATAGTGGTACAGCTCTTCCCTAAAAAGCATGCCTTTGAAAATTTAACAATCCGCATAAAACTTTTAAATGATTGCTGGACAAAACGTGTAATAGTAGTATAATAAACAAGAATTTATGTGCATACTCGGTAAAATTCTTTCATATTTCATCCTCAACTTGCTACAATACAATCAACACTGAAATTGGAGGCTCTTTCTTCTATGGAGAATGAAAAAATAGGGTTTCGTGAACGCTTCGGGTACGGCGTCGGTGACTGGGCCCATAACCTGGGATACGCCTCATTCGGCTGGTTCATGGTCATCTACTATACGCAGGTGCTGAAAATCAGCGCGGGGGCAGCTGCCGTCGTCACATTATTGGCCATGTTCGTCGGCGGACTGGCCGACATCGCCGCAGGTGTTGCAGTGGACAAGACCCGCTCCTGCTTTGGCAAGGCGCGCCCTTGGATCCTGCGCATGATGATCCCGTACGCCGTGTTTCTTGCACTGATGTTTTCTGTTCCCGACATCGGTATGATGCCCAAAATGATTTGGGCATTTGCCACCCTGCTGATTTTCAATGTCATATACTCATTTATCAACTCCCCGTACGGCATCCTGAATTCTCTCATTACACACAACCAGTATGAACGTTCCGTCATTAACCTGTTTCGGACATTTCTGGCCTATGGCAGCGCCATCATGGTCAGCTGCACCACGCCTTTCATTGTCAAAGCTTTTGGCGGCAGTTATACGGGCTGGAGCCGCACCGGCATTACATATGGCAGTATTGCCGTTTTACTTTTCCTGATGGTGTTCTTTTTCACAAAAGAACGTGTCGATCTGCCGGGTGCACAGCAAGCAGGCATGTCCCTTAAACAATCTTTCCAGACGTTGTTGAAAAATGACAACTGGTTGTTTATTATTACATTCGGTGCGGTTTTCTTCTTCTTTTACGTTTCTAATTGCTCCACCACCATTCTGTATGTCAGCTATGTGGTAGGTGTGTCTGCAAAAATGCAGCAGACCTTAAACATTGTGGTTGCCCTCGGCTTCTACATTCCCATCATGATTGGCACGCTCATACAATCCCGGCTAATCGTCCGTTTTGGTAAGCGCAACCTCTGCATTGCCGGTGTCTTGGTCATTATCCTCGGTGCCATTGTGATGATGGTGCAGCCTTCCAACGTCGTGCTGCTCATCGTAGGCAGCATTATCAAGGGCTTTGGCATGTCACCTGTCATGGGCTGCTATTACGCGATGGCGACGGATACGATCGAATATGGTGAATGGAAGACCGGTGTTCGCATTGAGGGGTTGACTTACAGCACGTCGAGCTTCACCGCCAAGATCGGCAGCGGCCTGGGTACAGCGGCTGTCAGCATAGCGTTGGCTGTCAGCGGTTATTCCGCACAAGCCCACACCCAGTCCCATTCCACTTCGCTTGCCATCCAGTTCATGTATCTCATTCTGCCAATAATTGCAAGCCTTCTTATGCTTTTGCTTTTGTCCAAATATAAGCTCGACCACATCTACAAAAAGGTAGAGCAGGATCTTGCCTTGCGGCATCATGCACCCAGTGCACAGGAACCGGCCGCAGACGATACTGTGACAGGCAGCACAACCCCAAAGATTGCTGCCAACTGACGAAAACTTTTTTTCTAAGATACAAAAGCGAACCGCCTTCGGTTTTCGGAGGCGGTTCGCTTTATAAAAACACCCGGCACAGCCAACGCCGTGCCGGGTGTTCCATATATGAGACCTGTTGTTTACAATAGGTCTTTCAGTTTTGCAAAAAAGCTCTTGCGCTTTTCATAATGAGGGCCATCCTTGGTCGCCTCATCGAACTGGTTGAGAAGCGCTTTCTGCTTGTCGGTCAGGTTTTTCGGTACTTCCACTGTCACGCGCACAAACTCGTCGCCCGACCCATACCGATTGAGATTCTTGATGCCCTTGCCCCGCAGGCGGAACGTTTCACCCGGCTGCGTACCCGCCGGGATATGCATATCCACTTTGCCATCCAATGTCGGCACATGGATATCGCTTCCCAGCACGGCCTGCGCATATGTCAGTGGCACATCGCAGTAGACATCAAAACCACGCCGTTGAAAAATCTTATGGGCGCGCACTGAAATGGAAATATTCAAATCGCCCGCCGGTCCACCGTTGCGGCCAAAATCACCCTGTCCACGCAATGTGAGTACCTGCCCGTCATCAATACCGGCAGGGATGTCAACTTCCAGCTTGCGCGGTTTGCGCACCAGCCCGATACCATGGCAATCGGGACAGGGATCTTTGACAATTTTGCCGGTTCCATGGCAATGCTCACAAGGGTGAGAGGTAGACATCACGCCGAATGGCGTGCGTTGGCTGACCTTCACGGTGCCGGTGCCGTGGCAAAAGGAGCAGGTCTCGGGATGCGTACCCGGTTTTGCACCTGTGCCGCCACAGGTAGAACAAGTCACCACACGCGAGGCTTCCACCTGCCGCTTGGCACCCTTTGCGGCTTCTTCAAAGCTAATAGAAAGATGGATATGGATGTCGTTGCCGCGTGTAGGACCGTTGCGAGGGCCGCCCTGCCCGCCAAATCCGAAAATATCCCCCAAATTGGAGAAAATATCTCCAAAATCGCCGAAGTCGAATCCCGCTCCATATGCGCCGCCCTGCCCGCCGGCACCCGCACCGAAATTCGGGTCAACGCCCGCATGGCCGAACTGGTCATACCGCGCGCGCTTCTCCGAGTTGGAAAGGACTTCATAAGCCTCATTCACTTCTTTGAAGTTTTTCTCTGCTGCCTTGTCCCCCGGATTGAGGTCGGGGTGGTATTTTTTTGCAAGGCGGCGGTATGCCTTTTTGATCTCATCATCCGAAGCGCCTTTGGCTATGCCGAGCACCTCATAAAAATCGCGTTTGTCGGCCAATCCTATCACCACTCACACTGTATTGCAATGAACGATCTGACAAAAATCGTTATCCATTGCCATCAACCCAATTCCATTTGCACCTGTCTGCGGCCCAACCGCACTCCCCACAAATGAATTACTTGATATTATTTATTTTTATCATCGTCGTCATGCACTTCATGGAAGTCTGCGTCATGCACATCCGGACCCGCACCCGTATCATTGGAAGTCTGCCCCGCATCCGCCGACGAACCGCCTGCTTCGGGGCCGCCCTGCGCGCCGCCGTTCTGGGAATAGATCTTTGCGGTCACTTCATAAAGCTGCTTGGAGAGCGCTTCCTCACCGGCCTTGATGGCTTCGATATCGGTGCCCTTCAGCGTCTCTTTCAGTGCGTCCACTTTCTCCTGCACAGCTTTTTTATCGTCTGCGGATACTTTGTCGCCCAAATCGGTCAGCGTTTTCTCAGCCTGAAACACCGCCTGATCGCCAGCGTTGCGGACATCAATTTCCTCGCGGCGCTTTTTATCTTCCTCGGCAAACTGTTCGGCTTCCTTGACGGCTTTCTCGATTTCGTCCTTGTTCATGTTTGTGCTGGAGGTGATGGTGATATCCTGTGATTTGCCGGTGCCGCGATCTTTAGCGGAAACATGCACGATGCCGTTGGCGTCAATGTCGAATGTGACCTCAATCTGCGGCACGCCGCGCGGTGCGGCCGGGATACCGTCGAGATGGAATACACCCAGCGATTTGTTGTCCTTCGCCATCTGCCGTTCGCCCTGAAGCACATGCACCTCAACAGAGGTCTGGCCGTCCGCTGCGGTGGAAAACACCTGGCTCTTGTTGACCGGGATGGTGGTGTTGCGCTCAATGATCTGGGTAAACACACCACCGAGGGTCTCGATGCCCAGCGAAAGCGGGGTCACGTCGAGCAGCAGCAGTCCCTTGACCTCGCCGCCCAGCACGCCGCCCTGAATGGCCGCGCCAACCGCGACACATTCATCCGGATTGATGCCTTTAAACGGTTCTTTGCCGGTGATCTTCTGTACCATTTCCTGCACGGCGGGAATACGGGTGGAGCCGCCGACGAGCAGAATCTTGTCCAGTGTACTTGGGTCAAGATTTGCATCTTTCAGCGCCTGTTTGACCGGGCCGGAAGTAGCTTCGACCAGATCGGCAGTCAGCTCGTTGAATTTTGCGCGGGAAAGTGTCACATCCAGATGTTTCGGTCCAGTGGCGTCTGCCGTGATAAACGGCAGGTTGATCTGGGTACTGGTCACGCCGGAAAGTTCAATTTTCGCCTTTTCCGCCGCTTCTTTCAAGCGCTGAAGTGCCATCTTGTCGTTGCGCAGGTCGATGCCATTCTCTTTTTTAAAGCTTTCCGCCAGCCAGTCCATGACCCGCTGGTCGAAATCGTCACCGCCGAGGCGGTTGTTGCCTGCGGTAGCCAACACTTCCTGCACGCCATCGCCCATTTCAATGACGGAAACGTCGAATGTGCCGCCGCCAAGGTCATAGACCATGATTTTCTGGTCTTTTTCCTTGTCGATGCCATAGGCCAACGCAGCCGCAGTCGGCTCGTTGATGATACGCTTGACATCCAGTCCTGCGATCTTGCCCGCGTCCTTGGTTGCCTGGCGCTGCGCATCTGTGAAGTAAGCCGGTACGGTGATGACCGCTTCTGTGACGGCGCCGCCCAGATAAGCTTCTGCATCCGCTTTGAGCTTTCCAAGGATCATTGAGGAAATTTCCTGCGGCGTATAGGATTTGTCGTCAATAGGCACTTTGAAATCGGTACCCATTTTCCGTTTAATGGAAATCACCGTGCGATCCGGATTGGTGATAGCCTGCCGTTTAGCGACCTGACCGACCATGCGTTCGCCGGTTTTGGAGAATGCTACAACGGACGGCGTGGTACGCGCGCCTTCAGAGTTGGCAATGACAACCGGCTCGCCGCCTTCCATGACCGCAACACACGAGTTGGTGGTTCCTAAATCGATTCCAATAATTCTGCCCATATGATTACCTCCTACTCATGCCTAAAGGCATGAATGTTTTCATTTTATATACAATTTTTTAAAAGGGAAATCCCTTAGTTGGCGACCTTGACGACCGAATGGCGAATGACTTTGTCCCCAATGGCATAGCCTTTTTGGAAAACTTCGGCCACCACTGATTCGCCCATGCTGTCGTCATCCACATGAGCGACGGCGTTATGGCGGTCCGGGTCAAATGTCTGTCCCTCGACAGTTTCGATCTCGGTTACGCCAAGCGTGGAAAAACCGCTTTCAAGCTGCTTGAGCGTCATTTCAACGCCCTGCCTGAAGCTTTCGGGGTCTGCCTCGGCAAACTCAACGGCGCGCGAAAGACTGTCCAGGGCGGGCAGCAGTGCCTTGACCGATTTAGCCGAGACATCTGCACCCAAAGCCTCTTTTTCAGCCGTTGTGCGCCGCCGGTAATTGTCATATTCGGAAATCGTATTGGCTAAGCGCTGATTAAGCGTGTCGGCCTGCGCCTTGTAGGTCTGAGCGTCTGCTTTCGCAGCGTCCAGTTCCTTCTGCAAACGCTCATTTTCCGCTTTCTGACTCTGCAGAACCAGTTTGAGAACGTCCTCCTCGGATAACTCCTGCGCCTCACCCTTGGTATCCTGCGCTGCTTCCACACCCACATTGCCATCCGCTGTTTCAGAAATGGCTGCCTCACCAGCATCCGGAGATACAGGATCAAGGTTCGGGTCTTGGGGCGTTTCCGCGTCCTTTTTATTCTTCAATGGATAGGCCTCCTTCGTTCGACTTTCTATATAACGTCCATCACTCATCGGGGAAGGTATCACTGATGAGTTTGCTTAATACGGACGAGAAATATTCGATATGGGAAACAAGTTTGGCATAGTTCATGCGAATGGGGCCGATAATGCCTACGCTGCCCTGCGGCCTTCCACCCACCTTATACGGGGCGGCGATCAAACTGGAGGAGCGCATGGAATCGGTGCCGTTTTCCGTGCCGATACGCACATTGACCGGGCCGTGCACATCATCCACCAATTTGAAAAGCTGCTCGCGCTGTTCTAAGAAATGGATAATCTCCAGCGCGGAGCCGTCATGAAATTCAGGATAACAAAACAGATTTGTTTCGCCGCCAAGAAAGACTTCCGCGTCGCTCAGCACACCGAGTTCGTCAAAAACAGCCTCCAGCACCGGTCGCAACGCGGCGGCATACTGTGCGAGAGCGCGTTCCATCCTGCTTTTCAATTCCGGCGTAGCGGCCTCCGGCGGCAAACCCAAGAGTTTATCGCGCAACAGGTTGGTAAAGTACGCCAGCATGTCGGTGTCTACATCCTGCCCCGCTTTGCAAAGCCGACTTCGCAGCACTCCGGGGGACGCGACCAGCACAATCAGCATGGATCGTTTCCCCGCCGGCATGACCTCCACACTGCGAATGCGGATGTTTGCGCGCGGTGCGGCGGAAACCGCAACGCAGCCGGTAATGGCCGCCAACATATCTCCCGCCTTAGACAGCACGCTGTCCAGATCGCTGCCGTCGATGCGCAGCACCACATTGATGCGCGCCTGCTCGGAAAGCGTCAGCGGATAGACATCCATCAGCGAATCGACATAATAGCGGTAGCCCGCCTGTGACGGGATGCGGCCCGCAGAGGTATGTGGCTGCTCCAGCAAGCCCATCTCCGCCAGTTCAGACATTTCGTTTCGGATGGTGGCCGAAGAAAGATGCAGATTGAGTACACCCGCCAGCAGCTTGGAGCCAACCGGTTCCCCGGTAGCCACATAACAATCCACAAGCGCGCCAAGGATGCGCTTTTTTCTGTCGTCAAGCTGCATAAGATCACCTCCGATTCAAAAAGCCGTCATACACGGCTGCAATACACCCCAATCTCCAGCATCCGCCGGTATAGTGTTAGCACTCTACATCCACGAGTGCTAACACTATGTACTCTATCACCATTTTTACTAAATGTCAAGAGCTTTGCATACGGAAACAGGAGCGGATTTCAACTGCTTTATTTAAGACAGAAGCGTAGCAATCACGGCGTTGCTCATTAGAAAACCTTGGGTAGTGAGTGCGATTTTTCCCGCTCCGCGCCGCAAGAAACCGCCGTTTTCCAACCTTAGTAATTTGTCTGGTGCAAAAATAGAGAAATCCACGCCGCAACGCGCGCGCAGTGCGTTCTCTTCCAACCCGTCGGTCAGACGCAGGCGAAGCATAACGTATTCTTCCACACCACCGCCCGCGCCGTCGTCTATCGGCGACACACCCGCAACGAAATCCGTGAGGTTCCGCGCATAGTAAAAGCGGCGCCCGTCCAGAAAGCTATGTGCGCCCGGCCCCAGACCGAGGTATTCCCCGCAGTCCCAGTACCCCACATTGTGCTTGGACGCGAATCCCGGTTTTGCAAAATTGGAAATCTCATATTGCCGGTAGCCATAAGAGTGTAGCGCCTCACAAGCCGCCAGATAGCAATCGGCCTGCAAATCCTCATCGGCTTCCCGCTGTCCGCGCACGGCAAACGGTGTGCCCGGCTCCACTTTCAGCAAATAGGCCGACACATGTTCCGCGTCAAGTCCGGCTGCAAACGCAACCGAACGACGCACGCTGTCCACTGTCTGCCCCGGTGTTGCCAGCATCAAATCGATTGAGAGGTTGTCAAACCCCGCTTTGCGCGCATCAGATACGGCACGCGCTGTATCTGATGCCGTGTGCCGCCGCCCAAGGGCGGCCAATTCCGCGCCGCACGCAGACTGCATCCCCAGAGACAGGCGGTTGAACCCTGCCGCACGCAGAACAGGCAGCAGCTTGGACAAATGTGCGCCGGGATTGGCCTCCACGGTGACCTCCGCCTCCGGCAAAATGGGATAAAGCGCTTTAAAGAACGTGAGCAGTTCCGCCAGTCCGCCCTCCAGCAAGGTGGGCGTACCGCCGCCGAAATACACGCTCGTCACGTTTCGTCCAGCGAAATATGGTACATAGGTCTGCGCGGCGGTTTTCACCGCTTGCAGATACCGCGCGGCAAGATTCGGCGAGAATGGTACCGAATAGAAATCACAGTATGGACATTTGGCGGGCGCACAGAATGGCACATGCACATACAGCCCCAGTGATGTGCCGCTCATTCGTCCAGTTTCAGCACCGACATAAATGCTTCCTGCGGTACCTCCACCGAGCCAAGCTGACGCATCCGCTTCTTGCCCTCTTTCTGCTTTTCAAGCAGCTTCTTTTTACGTGTGATGTCGCCGCCGTAGCATTTGGCCAGCACGTCCTTGCGCATGGCCTTGACCGTCTCACGCGCGATGATGCGCCCGCCCACCGCCGCCTGTATCGGCACTTCAAACATCTGGCGTGGAATGACATCCTTGAGTTTTTCCGCTATGCGCCGCCCGCGCGTATAGGCTTTATCTGCGTGGACGATGAACGAGAGCGCGTCCACCACCTCGCTGTTGAGCATGATGTCCAGCTTGACCAGTTTGGACGGTGCATAGCCTTTTACCTCATAATCAAAGGAGGCAAATCCGCGTGTGCGGGATTTGAGCGCATCAAAAAAGTCGTATACCACTTCATTGAGCGGCAATTCGTAGTGCAGGTCGGCGCGTGTGGCGTCCAGATAGTTAGTGTCTTTATAGACGCCGCGCCGCTCCTGGCAAAGCTCCATAATGCTGCCAATATATTCGGTGGGCGTGAGGATGTGTGCCGTGATCATCGGCTCCTCCGCTTGTGCAATTACATCGGGCGATGGAAAATTCGTCGGATTATCGATAAACGCCGTCTCGCCGTTGGTTTTGATGATTTTGTAAACCACGCTCGGCGCGGTGGTGATTAAATCGAGGTTATACTCCCGCTCCAACCGCTCCTGAATGACTTCCATGTGCAGCAGACCCAGAAAGCCACAGCGGAACCCAAACCCCAGTGCAATGGATGTTTCCGGTTCATAGGCCAGCGACGCATCGTTGAGCTGGAGTTTTGCCAATGCGTCACGCAAATCGCCGTATTTCGCGCCGTCGGCCGGATACACGCCGCAATAGACCATCGGGTTCACCTTTTTGTAACCCGGCAGCGGCGCAAGCACCCCATTTTCCACCGTGGTGACCGTATCACCCACCCGCGTGTCCGCCACATTTTTAATGCTGGCGGTCAGGTAGCCGACTTCGCCCGCGCGCAGGCAGTCTGCGGGCTGCGAATGGGTCGGCAGCATATAGCCGACTTCCACTACGTCGAACTCTGCGCCGGTCGCCATCATCTTAATACGCGTTCCAGCGGATACCGTGCCATCCACCACCCGCATATAGACAATAACGCCCTTGTAACTGTCATAATAGGAATCAAAAATCAGTGCAGAGAGTGATTTTTCCGGGTCGCCCTGCGGCGCGGGAATCCCTGTGACAATCCGATCCAGTACATCCTGTATATTCAATCCGGTTTTCGCGGAAATGCAGGGGGCGTCATCCGCCGGAATGCCGATGACATCCTCGATTTCAGCTTTCACCCGGTCGGGGTCGGCGGAGGGCAGGTCGATTTTGTTGATAACCGGCAGCACTTCCAGCCCGTGATCCACCGCCAGATAGGTGTTGGCAAGCGTCTGCGCCTCAATCCCCTGCGACGCGTCCACCACCAAGATGGCGCCTTCGCACGCTGCCAGCGAACGCGATACCTCATAGTTGAAATCGACATGACCCGGCGTATCAATAAGATTCAGCTCATACGTCTGTCCGTCGGTATGTTTATAACTCAATTTGACCGCGCGCGCCTTAATAGTGATTCCGCGCTCGCGTTCCAGATCCATGTTATCAAGCAGCTGGGCTTCCATATCCCGGGCGGAAACGGCGCTGGTTTTTTCCATCAGACGGTCGGCCAGCGTGGATTTGCCATGGTCGATATGGGCAATGATACAAAAATTGCGGATGTTTTCTTGCAAACGGCTCACCTCATATATCGGTTAAACGGCATAGTTTCAATGGTCTATAGTATAGCACAGAACGTTTTTCTTTAAAACTCTCCTGTGCGAACAGGCGTCATGCTTCAATCGACGGCGCGGCAAGCGCGTCGGCCAGATGGGCAAAATCCTCCAGCAGGAGCCGTTCGCCACGCAGGTTCTCCGCCACGCCGACCGCCCGCAGAGCCGCACTGATCTGTGCTTTGGGCAGTCCCAACCCGGCGGAAAGCGCGTTGAGCAATGTTTTGCGCCGCTGGGCAAACGCCGCCTTGATCACACGGAACAGCAGTGCCTCATCTTGCACCGTAACCGGCGGCGCAGCATGCAGGTCGAGCCGGATCACGCTGCTATCCACTTTGGGGCTGGGTAAAAAGCTACCCGCCGAAACAGCAAACAGCACATGCGGTTCCGCATAATAGCGCACTGCCAGACTGATGGCGCCCCCGTCCCGACTGCCAGGTGCGGCACAGATGCGTGTGGCGGCCTCTTTCTGCACCATCACGGTCACGGCAGTGATGGGCAGGTGTGATTCAAGCAGGCGCATAAGCAGCGGTGAGGTGATGTAATAGGGCAGATTCGCACAGACAGCTACCGGTCCATCGAATTCCCGCGCAAGCAGGGCGGCAAGGTCGACCTCCATCGCGTCGGCCTGTAACACCGTCACATTCGGGCGGTCCGCCAGCGTTTCCGTCAGCACCGGCAGCAGGCGGCTGTCAAGCTCCAGTGCCACCACCTTTTTGGCATGGCGGGAAAGCTCCGCCGTCAGCACCCCGATACCGGGGCCGATTTCCAGCACGCCGGCGGCTTCCTCCGCACCGCATTGCGACGCCATCCGTGGACAGACCGACGGATTAACCAGAAAATTCTGCCCCAGTGCCTTGGAAAAATGAAACCCGTGACGCGCCAGCAACGCCTTAATCTGCGTAGGATTGGCAAGATCAATCATTCGGCGTCCTCCGCTTGAAAGGAATCAAACGCCCGTGGCAGCAGTTCCGCCAGGGTGAACACGCGCACCTGTTCCGGCCCCGCACAGTAAATCGGCAATGCACCGTCTTTGGAAAATTCAGCGAGCACCTGCCGGCACATGCCGCAGGGAGTCACATCCTCCCCCGCCGCGAGCGCGAGGGCGGCGAATGCGCGCTCCCCCGCGGAAACTGCGGCCAACACTGCTGCGCGTTCTGCGCAAATAGTGGCTCCAAACGACACATTTTCCACGTTGCAGCCCGTATAAATGTGGCCGTTTCGCGTGAGCAGCGCCGCCCCTACACGGAAATGAGAGTATGGCGCATAGGCATTTTTGCGCGCCTGCCGCGCACGTGCCACCAGTTCGTCAACCACCTGTTGTTGCATCAATCGTGTCTCCTCGCCCCGCATCATATACACTCCATTATAGCCGACCACACGTGCGGATGCAACGATGATATTCCACACGCCCATAAAAAAAGGCCGCTCTGTCCAAAGCATCTGCCATGGAAGAACGACCTTTATCCCGCAGGCGGTCAAGACCGTCCGCATGCACATGTACTCACTTGCGCAGCGACAGTTTTTCAAGAATCGCGCGATAGCGAGTGACATCCTTTTTCATCAAATAATTGAGCAGATTGCGGCGATGTCCGACCATTTTGAGCAGACCACGCGTAGAATGGTGATCTTTTTTGTGCTCTTTCAGATGCTCGGTCAATTTTTGAATGCGGGCGGTCAGCACCGCAATCTGTACTTCAGGTGAACCGGTATCTTTTTCATGGATACGGTTGGACGTGATAATCGCCTGTTTTTCTTCGTCTTTCAACATAACAAAACACCTCATATTTCAATTGGATTCGCCAAGGCTGAGCGCAGGGTTTAGGTGAAGGCTTAAAAAAGCCATCCCCCCGCGCTAAGCGCAAGGTAATCAGAACAACGGCAAAAAGCCGTAAGATATAGTATATCAGTCCGCCGCATGTTTGTAAAGACCTTTTATTGAGTAAAGCGACCCATCAATTTGTTGCAGCAAAAAGCGCCCCGCGTAAACGGGACGCTTCTTGCGTATCCAACAGGCACGCCATTGTACCCGTGTAAGTGGTCTTACTTGCGGTCTTCGGCGTTACAGCAGCCTTGTTTATCCTGGGCGTTGTGCTGGTTCTGGTTCTGGTTCTGGTTCTGCGCGCCCCGCTGCTGCTTATTCTGCGCATTTTTTTGATTCTGTGCATTGTTCTTTTGGTTTTTTTCTTCTCTGAACGTTCTATCCATTTTTTATCACCCCTTTTTTGTTTCCATCCGTAGTATGTGCCCCCATTTGGGAAATATACGGAGACATAAAAAAGAGCAACAAAAAAACGCCCGTTATACACAGGCGCTTGCTTTGCATCATTGTCGCGAGCTGCTCTTGGTCACCTTGTACCAGATCTGCGGCATTTGCGGATCGGGGTTTTTAACTGCGGAACCAGCTACGGAACTTTCGCCGTCTCGCACCAGCCGGGCAAGCACCACCACACGCGCGTCGTTAAAGACATACGAACAGGTGGATAGCGTCAGGATGCGGTCGGTCGGCTGCACATCCACCGAGGTGTTGACCAGAGAGCGCTTTTTCACCTCGCCGATATAATTCATGAATGTTTCGTCAGATGAAAAATCGGTATCCAGATAATAAAACGTATCCCCTTGGCTGGGCTGAACATTTGCAATGAGCACCGCAAAAATCTTCCATGTCTGCCGCTTATAAAGGGTGTTGAACTGGATGAGCGGCGCTTTTTCGTAAAATCCATCATCCTCATAATTGACCAGCTCGTGGAACATCTGGTCGTCTTTCATATTATGCCCGTAAATGATGAGGTTTTTGGACGGCGTGTCCCCCAGCTTATCACGGTAGTCCAGAAACGGGACGCCATGCTGGTTGCTGTTTTTATAAAAATCGCGGCGAAGATAAAAGTCGTTGTCAGACGCTTGCATGACAGGGTAATTGATATTCGTACCGGGTACACTCACCCAGCCTTTCATATCGTTATTCTGTGCATACAGAGAGGCATATTCCGGCAGAACGCTCCCTGCCGCCGTGGATGCGGTGGAAGCAGGCGTCCGTACATGCGCGGCAATGTTGTCGTTCATCCGCTGGTTTTGATAAGCGTCCAAATAATACTGGGCGATCGGCACCATGCAGCCGATGAAAACGATCAGCGCTACGAGAAACACAATTTTGCGAAAAATCTCGGCGGGTTCATCCCTCCTATGCGGAATCAGTTGCCAAAAAAAGAAGTCGGCGCCTGCAATTTCGGTGGATCAACGCGTACCGTACCATCTGGCTGCGGCAGTCCAATAATCAACCGGCGGGCCATATCCAGTGCGTTGGAGGACGAGAGATACCGGACGTGCGCGCGCTCACTGCCACTGTGTCCCAGCAAAAGCCGTCGCACATAGCAGTCTTTCCCGTCAGACACGGCAACATAGACCAGCCCCACCGGTTTTTCCGCTGTGCCGCCGCCCGGCCCGGCAATACCGGTGATGCCCACGCCATAATCGGCTTGTGCGCGCACCCGCACACCCTCCGCCATCTCTGCGGCAGTTTCCTCGCTGACAGCGCCGTGGTCTTGCAGTGTTTTTTCCCGCACATCCAGCAGCGCGTGCTTGACGCGGTTGGCATAACTGACGATGCCGCACTCGAACACTTCCGAACTGCCGGAAATCTCGGTCAAACGACCGGCAGTCATTCCCCCGGTGCAAGATTCGGCAAATGCGATCTTTTTCTTCTTCTCCAGAAGCGCCTTGACGACCACTTCCTGTAAGCTGTCCACATTTTCGCCGTAATAGGCGGTTCCCAGCCGTTTTTTGACCTCTTCCGCCACGGGGCGGCAGATTGCGAGCGCTTCCTCTTCGGTCGCGGCTTTGGCAGTGATGCGAAGCTGCACCTCGCCCTCTTTCGCATAAGGAGAAAGGGTCGGGCTTTCGCCTTTCATCAAATCGTCTAACAATTCCTGTACGGTGGATTCCGGAATACCGAATTCCCGCAGGTTGATGGACGCGATAACTGCATCAGAAAATTTGGCGAGATATGGGCGCACACGTTGGTCAAACAAAGGACCCATTTCACGCGGCGGACCCGGCAGCATAATGACGGATTTGCCATCCTGCTCTACCACACATCCCGGCGCAGTGCCCCAATCGTTTTGCAGCACGATGCATTCTTCGGGCAGCATGGCCTGCTTTTCATTGCTGGGGCCCATCTTACGGCCCGTACGCGCAAAATAATCACGAATAACTTTCATGCTGTGTTCATCCCGAACCAGCTGCCGTCCGAACACTTTTGCGATGGTTTCTCTGGTGATATCGTCCCCTGTCGGCCCAAGGCCGCCGGTGGTGATGACGATGTCGCTGCGCGAAAGCGCCAGCCGCAGTGCATCGATCAGACGGGCTTCATTGTCGCCCACTACGGTTTGATGAAGGACATTGATTCCGAGCTGTGCCAGTCCATTTGCAAGATATTGTGCGTTGGTATTAACAATGTTGCCGAGTAGCAATTCCGTGCCGACGGCCAGTATTTCCGCGTTCACTCAAATTCCCCACTTTCGCTTGCGACATAGATGTTTTATGAAACAATCCGTATAAAACGGCTTGAGTTTACAGGTTTGCAGCACTATTCAGGGCAAACTACAATTTTTTCAGCCGCCTCCACCGCCGCGTCAAGCAACGGGGCAAAATCAAATTTAGCCTCCTCCTGCTCCACATCCCACAACCGTGGTTTGGTGCGCGGATGGCGCGGAGTAAACACGGTGCAGCAGTCCTCATAAGGCAGAATGGATGTTTCATAGGTGTCGATTCGCCGTGCGATCTGCACAATTTCTTCCTTATTCATGCCGATGAGCGGGCGCAGGATGGGCAGCGAGGACGCCGCCTCGGTGCACGTGATGGCCTCAATGGTCTGGCTGGCCACCTGCCCGATGCTCTCCCCGGTGATAAGCGCGGCGCAGTCCTGTGCAGCGGCGATGCGCGAGGCTGCTTTCATCATAAACCTTCTCAATAAAATTGTAAAGAATTCTTCCCGGCAATGCGCACGGATCTGCTCCTGCAAAGCCGTAAACGGCACAACAAAACACGCGATGGGTCCACCATAGGCGCTCACGATTTTGAGCAGATCGAGTACTTTTGCCTTGGCACGGGGGCTGGTGTAGGGCGGGCTGGCAAAGTGCACCGCACAGACCGACATGCCGCGTCTGGCCATCATATAGGTAGCCACCGGGCTGTCGATACCTCCGGAGATAAGCACTGCGGCGCGCCCGCAGCTTCCGGCGGGCATCCCGCCCGCGCCGGGCAGACTGTTTGCGTGGATATAAGCATCCGTATCGCGCACCTCCACCGTAATGAGCAGCTCCGGTGTGCGCATATCCGCTTCCAAATCAGGAAACGCATCCCCTACCTTGTCCGCAACACGGCGGGCAATCTCCGGCGAAGACAGCGGGAACCGCTTATCCGCCCGCTTGGCGTTGACTTTAAATGTTTTCGCCTGCTCAATATTGTCACGCAAATAGGGCACAACAGCTTCCTCAATGGCCGCCATCTCTTTTTCCACCACGCACGCACGCACAAGCGACACAATACCAAGAACCTTTTGCAGCCGTTTCAACGCGGCATCTATAGAAGCATCCGCGTCCTGCGGCTCCACATAGACGGTAGATTGCGCCTGCGTGACGGAAAACTGCCCGCAGCCACGCAATGCGCCCTTGATACTCTTTAATAATTTATGTTCAAACTGCGGGCGGTTCAGTCCTTTAAGAATGAGTTCCCCGTATTTTAATAGGATGACTTCACGCACGATTTTCTTTTCTCCTCAACGACCGCAAGCGGCCTTTCCTTTTAAAATCCATACAATATGATAGACACGCATCGAAAATACACAATCCATACAAAGAGAGAAAACGGCACTTACCGATGCGCCAACGTTTGAACGCCGGCGGCGACGGCATCGAACAACCGCTCAACCTCTTCCTCTGTATTGTACCGGCTGAAACTGACACGCAGCGCCGTGTCCACGCGTGCATCCGGCAGCCCCATAGCAACCAGCACCCGGCTTTTCGCACCGCGTGCGCAGGCCGAGCCGCTGGATACATAAATATCCCGCTGCGCCAAGAAATGCAGCATGGTCTCGGAACGCACGCCCTTCACCGATACGTTGAGGATATGCGGGGCACCATTTTCCGGCGAGTTGATTGTAACAACCGGCAGCGACGCACACAGCCGCAAAGCGAGAGCACGCATTTTCTGAAAATGTTTCCCGCTTTCCGCCAACGCAGTCTGCGCCTGTTCCGCCGCCGCACCAAACCCCGCAATAGCAGGCACCGGCTCTGTGCCGGGACGCAGACCGTGTTCCTGTCCGCCGCCAACAAGCACCGGCAAAATGCGTGTGCCGCGTGCTACGAACAACGCTCCCGCGCCTTTCGGGCCATGGATCTTATGTCCGCTCACACTGACGAGATCGGCGCCCAGCGCAGACGGGTTGAACGGCACTTTGCCAAATGCCTGTACGGCATCCACATGCACCAGTGCAGGCGCTCCCGCGCGGCGCACCGCGCGCCGAATGGCCTGCACCGGCTGCAACGCGCCGGTTTCGTTATTCACCAGCATCATGCTCACCAAGACAGTGTCCGGCGTAATTTCTTTGAACAACGCCTGTTCCGGCACCGCACCGCTCGCATCCGGCCGCAGGCGCACCACCTCGAATCCCTCTTTTTCCAACATTGCCGCCGGTCCTTCAACCGAACTATGTTCAATGGCTGTGGTGACGATACGCTTGCCCCTCCGGGAAAGCGCCCGTGCCGCGCCGAAAAGTGCCAGATTGTTGGCCTCGGTACCGCCAGAAGTAAAAACAATCTCGCGCGGTTCACATCCAAGTGCCGCCGCCACCTGTCCGCGCGCTTTCCCCACCAGTTCCTCGGCAGCCACGCCCATGCCATGCAAGGACGACGGGTTGCCAAAACACGCAGTCATGGCGTACAAAGCGGCATCCGCCGCTTCTTTACAGACGCGTGTGGTCGCGCTGTTATCCAGATACACAAAAGACATGATTTGTTGATTCCTCCAAACTGCCCGTCGGGAACAATCCGGCAGGCACTCTTTTGATTATATCCAAAAACCCGCTCCAACGCAACGGACACGGAGATGCACTGTGGACCGTTCTATTTCTACAAGTCCTTTTCATCTCACGCCGCCTCCCACTCATAAAATGGTCTGCATGGCGCTTTCCATCTGTTTGTTGTTCATCACGCCTTCGAACTTTGCGCGGATAACGCCGCTTTTGTCAATGTAATAGGAACGCGGGATAGACGTAATGCCGTAGACATCCGCCGCCGCGCCTTCGGTATCGAAATACGCCGGGAAGGTATATTTATTCTGAGAGAGGAACGCCTCGCCTGCAGAAACCGTCTCGCCGCGCGCCCCAACCATATCCACCATCACAAACGAGACCTGATTACCGTATTCTTTGTAAAGGCTCTGATAATCGGGCATTTCCTCCTGACAGGGAGGGCACCAGCTGGCCCAAAAATTGAGCACCACCGGCTTGCCGCGCAAGGAGGAAAGTCTCAATGTTTTTCCATCTCTATCCGTCACCGTGATATCCGGCGCTTTTTGCCCAACGGACGTACCCGATGTGGTTGACGCGGCCGAACCAGCCGACGGCGTCACGGGAGATGTTTTTCCCGCAAGCAGATGATAGGCGGATGCCGCGCCGACCAGCACACCCGCAAGCAGCAAGACGCCAAGCACCAGACTCCATTTCTTCTTCATGTTTTTCTCCTTATAGCCCAGAAAACAGCTCTGGCAGTTTGTCGAACATCCCCAACATCATCAACACACCCACGGCGGCAAGCGCCGCACCGCACACCAGCTGAATGGTACGCAGATGCCGCCGAATGCCGTCCAGTGCAACACGCAGACGATCCATCAGCACGGCACCGAGCACGAATGGAATGCCCAGCCCAGCCGAATAGAGCAAGAGCAACAGCATGCCTTTTGCAGCCCCACCCGCGCTGGCCGCCAGTACAAGCGCGGAGCCGAGAAATACGCCGACGCAGGGCGTCCAGCTCACGGCGAAAACCAGGCCGAATAGATACGCCGTACCGAACCGAAGCGATTTGCCCCGCATCCGAACACCTCCTCCGCCCCGCCGCAGCTTTGCAAACACGCCCATATAGTCCAGGCCGAACAAAACAAGCAGCGCACCGCCCACGAGACGTACCCAGAGCGCCTGCCCGCGCAGAAAATGCCCGAATGCTCCGGCCGCAAAACCCATCAGCAGGAAAACGGTTGTAAACCCAAGCACAAACACCAGTGCTCGAAGGGCCGTGCCGCGCCTCCCTTCTGCCGCATCACCCGCAAAATAGAGCAGGTACACCGGCAGCATCGGTAGGATACACGGGGAAACGAAGGTGACGATTCCTTCCAAAAAGGTCAGCAAATAGGCCATGTTATGCTCCAATCTGACGGTTTTTGACACAAACTTTAATGATGAAACGGTATATACCAAGATTATACCGTATTTTCACATGTTTTTACAATCTGATTCTGCCCGCCATCCCGCATAAAGATACTTCCGTGCCCATGCGTCTATGCTATTTCTCCTTTTTAACTGCGTATCGCCTCATAAAAGGTTGTTTTGTGAAAATTTCACATTTCCATTGATTTAATACAAGCGAGATGATATACTATAAAATAATACATAACTCGACAATTCGCAACTATTCATAGCAAAATATACGGAGACATGCATAATGAAACGGATGAAAAATAATTTTCGATTGTTCTGCATATTGGCATGCGCTTTTCTTTTTTATTCTCTGCTGGCCACCGCGACGCCGGTATTTGCGGCGACGGCAAGTTCCTCCGCAGGCTGCCAGACCATGACGGACAGCGGATGCGCGGGAGGGACAGCCTGCCAGGCCGCATGCGGATCGAGCGCTTCCTGTGCGACCAGCGGCACGGCCGGCACTACAGTGACGAACACCAAATATGCGACCGCCGGTACCACGCAGCCTTCCAATAAAAGTAACGGCGCAATCATCGGCCTTGCCGTTGCCGCAGGCGTGATTGCCGCCGCCGTGATCGGTTTTCTCATCCTGAACCGGAAACCAAACCGCCGGTAAAAGAAAAGAAAGGGATTGCCTTGACAACCACGACATTGTGCATCGGCGGCATGACCTGCACGCTTTGCAGTGCGGCCATCGAGGCTGGGCTAGAGCGGCTGAACGGCGTGCAGAGTGCGTCCACCAGCTTTGCGGCGGAAACCGCACGAGTTGAATATGATGAAACTCAAGTCAATGAGGACGACCTTGCAAAGGTGATTGAGCGGCTGGGCTTTTGGGTGGAAAGCGGCGATGAGCCGCCCGACGCCGAAAAGACTCGCTTGCACCGGCAGCTGGCCGTCCTCATTCTTTCAGCCATGCTCACCGCGCCCACGCTGATCTGCATGGTAGGCTGTTTCAGCAATGCCTGCGTGGTCGCGCTTTCACCGGGGCCACATTCTTGGGTGGATTACTTTTTCTATCACTTGCATGATTGGCGGGTGCAGTTTGCACTGGTAACGCCTATTCAGTTTATCATTGGGGCGCGTTTTTACAAAGCGGCGTTTTTCTCCGTCAAAAACTGCGCGCCTACCATGGATGTACTGGTGGTGCTTGGCTCGTCCGCAGCCTATTTCTATAGTATATACGTCCTGCTGTTCCGCTATCATTCCTATATTCTTTGCGACGATTATTTTTATCTTGATGCCTCTGCCACCATCATCACACTCGTACTACTGGGAAAATATCTGGAAACACTGGCGAAACACCGTGTCACCGCCTCGGTGCGCGCGCTGTTTCAGTTACGCCCCAAAACGGCCCGTGTGCTGCGGGACGGCGCGGAGGCCTTCGTGCCGGTAAACGATCTGGCACGTGGAGAAATCGTGGAGGTACGGCCTGGTGAACAGCTTCCGGCGGACGGCGTGGTCGTCTGGGGTGCGTCCAGCGTGGACGAATCCGCGCTGACCGGCGAAAGCCTACAGGTGGAAAAGGCGCCCGGCGACACGGTGAGCGCCGCGACACTCAACCAGTACGGTATCCTCCGTTATCAAGTAGAACGTGCGGGTGAGGACACGACGTTTGCCGGCATCCTTCGTTTTGTGGAAGACGCACAGGCCGGCAAGGCGCACCTCCAGCAGACGGTGGATCATGTCTCGGCGTGGTTCGTGCCGGGGGTAATCGCCGCCGCCGCCGTCACCTTTGCCGTCTGGTATTTCGTCATCTATCACATGACGGTTCTGGACACACCCATCCTCAATGCCATCGCGGTGCTGGTGATCTCCTGCCCGTGCGCACTGGGGCTTGCCACACCGGCGGCCATGGTGGTCGGACTGGGGCGCGGGGCGCGCAAAGGCATCCTCATCCGGGATGGCGAGGCGATGGAAAACCTCGCGCGCGTCACACAGATCGTGTTCGATAAAACCGGCACGCTCACCGAAGGAAAACCGGCGCTGGCTGATGTGCTGCCCGTGGCGGGTGAATGGAATACCGCTGAACACGATGCGGTGCTGCGGCTGGCAGTTGCGGCGGAGCAGGCATCAGAGCATCCGCTTGGCAAGGCTCTTGTGACGGGCGGGCGGTCCATACTCGGCGAGAGCGTATCCATCCCACAGGCGGAGAGCTGCACTGTTACGCCCGGCGGTGGTGTGGAGGCGTATACGGAAGGGCAGCGTGTTTACATCGGCACTGCGGCGTTCCTGGCGCAAAACGGCGCACCTGTACTGAACGCGGCGGATTTCGAGGCACACTGCAGAGGCGAGGGCAAAAGTGTGGTGTTCTGTGCCGTGAACGATGTGCCCCGCGCCGTGTTCACCTTTTTCGACCGTGTGCGGGAGGGGGCCGCAGCCGTGCTGCGGGAACTGGAAGTGCAGGGACTGACACCCACGCTGCGCACCGGCGAGGGCGAGGATGCAGCGCGTGCCGTCGCGGACGCGCTGCACATCCGGGATTGGCGGGCACGCCTGCTGCCGGCGGACAAGCTGGACGCACTGCGTGCTTTAAAGCGGAAGGGCTGGACCGCCATGGTAGGTGACGGCATCAACGATGCGCCCGCACTTGCGGCGGCGGATGCCGGTATCGCCATGGGCGGCGGCACGGACATCGCGGTGGAAACCGGCGACATTGTCCTGATGCAGAGCGACCTACGGGCAATCCCGACCGCTGTACGCTTGGCGCGCAAGACTATGGGCAAGATCCGGCAGAACCTCATGTGGGCGCTGCTTTACAACACCGTAGCCATCTCCATTGCCGCCGCGGGGCGCCTCAGCCCGGAGATCAGTGCGCTGGCCATGGCGTGCAGCTCCGTTTCGGTGCTGCTCAATTCGCTCAGCCTTGGGCGGGCAAAGATTTGACCGTGCAAATGCAAGTGTGAACATAAGAGAGAGGTAGAAAAGATGCGAAAAACAAAACAGCCGGTTTGGCTGCAGGCACTCAAAGGTGCGGGGCTGCTCGCAGCGGCGGTGGTTGTCGTGTGGCTGCTGCGCGGCACGATGGGCGCGATGTCCCTGCTGCCAAAACTGGAAACAGGCGTGGGGCTCGGCATTGTGCTGATATTCGGCCTGCTCACTTCCATCCACTGTGTCGGGATGTGCGGCGGTCTGATGCTCACACAATGTATTGACGCAGGTACGGAAAACGAACGCCCGAAAACGCGCGCGGTGGTGCTGCCGCCGCTGTTTTACAATATTGGCCGCGTCGTGTCCTACACCGCCATCGGCGCTGTGATTGGCGGTGTAGGGCAAGCGCTCAGCCTTTCGGGTTTTATCAAAGGTCTTATCCCCATTGTGGGCGGAGTATTCATGATTGTGCTCGCGCTGAATACGCTGGGGCTGTTCCCATTTCTGCGGCGTTTCCATTTTGGGCTGCCAAACGCTGCCGTGAAAAAGCTGGTGGGTACAGACAAACCGGATGGGCAGCACGCCCGCACACGCGGCCCGCTTGTGCTGGGTCTGCTCACCGGGCTGATGCCCTGCATGCCGCTCCAGATGGCGCAGGCGTTCGCCCTCACTACCCGCAGCGTATGGATGGGTACCCTCGTCATGCTGGTATTTGCCATTGGCACGGTGCCGGGCCTGTTTGCGCTCGGGTCGCTTTCCGCCTTTGTCAACCGCCGCTCCAAATTCGCGATGGTGCAGCTTTCTGCCGTGGTCATCGTGTTTCTTGGCGTATTTATGATTGGGCGTGGGCTTTCCATAGACGGAATTGCCAATCCTTTCGGCACGTCAATGTCCAAAAGCGCCTCTGCATCCGCCATGACCGGAATGGGGAACGGCGGCGCCTCCAAATCCTCCATGCATGCCGCGTCCCCTGCACCGTCCAGTTCCATGTCCATGATCGCCGGTGCATCTGACGGTGGTTCTGCCATGGCCGGAATGTCCCCCTCTGCAAAGTGACGAAAACCGCATTCAAAAGGGGCCGGACTCCCAATGGAGTTCGGCCCCTTTTGAATGTTCTGTTTATTCCGCGTGTGCAAGCATAGCGCTCAGTTCCGCGTCGGAAAGGTTGTGGTTGAGATAAAGCTTATAGAAGTCTTTCGCTTCCTGCCGAATATCCAGTTTGACTTTATCCGGATATGTCAAACCTGCGACCCACGCCGCGCCCAACACGCGCATGACGGACGGCGGCTTGCCAAACCACGAAAACGGCATCTGCGGAATGTCGTAAACGTGCTTTTGCTTCACGGCCGAGAGGCCCGCCCACTGGACGCTGGTTGTAATGGCGTTGTAATTATTCGATTTTTCTGCGCCGTTTAAATTGTATTCGTTCACAAAGATGTAGTGCGGGTCCCAGTTCATTAGCTGCTCAACGGAAACGGTCGGCATACCCATGCCCTGCCCGGATGCCCCGGTAAGATTCACCACGTTGTTCAAGTGCAGCAAATCTGCCGCGTCCTGAATGTGCAGCGAACCGACCGGGTCGGTCTGCAAGCCGCCCACACCCTCGGAGATAAAGATTTTCGGCTCGTCCGCTTCCGCCACCGTACCGATGGCACCCGTCACCCGATCAAGCAAAGCGCGGCTGTTCTGCGCCAGTGTTTCCGCCCTCGCCTGCACGCCCAGCAGGCCACCGAGATAGCGGTAAACCTTGTCCACCGAATCGACGTTGTAGTCCATCAGCAGCACGGGCAGATGCGTCTGCCTCTGGATCTGATCGGCCATCTGTTTCCCGTTTTGGTCAATGGACCAGAAGCAGAGCAGCACGTCCGGGTGCACCTTTGTAATCTGCTCGATGTTCGGTGTCGCACCCGTCCCCATCCAGACGCCCAGAGCGGGCAGGCCACGGTACTTCGCGTCGATATATTGCAGGCTTTCCGATGTTAATTTGAAATTCCAACCCGCCAACTTCTGCGGAGCCAGTGTGTAAACATCCACGGTGCCAATGGGGTTGGTGCAGAACACCTTGGAAATCGTTTTTGGGATGGTGACACTGCGTCCACCCATGTCGGTGACCACGTGGGTGGACACACTCTGCACGGTGTAATGGTGCGAGCAGCCGGAAAACGAAAAAACAAAAACCGCCGCCAGCAGGACAAGTACGATCCATTTGCGAAAAAGGGACATAGCAGATTACCTCCTGCCGAATACCGGGCATAGCCATCCGGCTATTGTTCCGTATGAATTGAATCTACAACTACCGTTGCGTTCTATATATGGAGACAGGCCGCACATAGAGTCTTACAGGTTGACGGGCGCGCCTGTTCAATCCATCTCCCGCCGCAGATGGATACTGCGGGAGAGCAGTAAAAGAAAAAACGGCGCACCGACGATGGCCGTGAGAACACTCAGCGGAATCTCCGTCGTACCCACATTGCGTGCCACATCGTCCACCAGCAGCAAAAAGCCCGCACCCATCAAGGCGGAAACAGGCAGGAGTGCCTTATAGTTCGGCCCCACAAGCGCCCGGCTCAGGTGTGGAATGATGAGACCCACCCAGCCGACCATTCCTGCCACAGCCACAGAGGAAGCAGTCAGAAGCGTTGCGCCGACGGTAACGCCCAGCCGCACACGCGCGGCGTTCACGCCCAGCGACATCGCCTCCTCCCTGCCAAACGTCAGCAGGTTCAGCCGCCAGCGGTTGGCAAACAGGATGCCCCCGCCAACACAGAACGGGATGAGCAGTAGACATACGTCGCCAAACGAGACATTCGCCAACCCACCCATCAGCCAAAACGCGATTTCGGGCATTTTGCTGTTTGGGTCGGAAAGATAGGTTCCTGTGGCAGTGAAAGCGGCAAACAGACTGCCAACCACACTTCCAGTCAGCAGCACGGACACCAGATCGCCATCCCCGCCGGCCACCTGGGAGATTGCATAGGTAAACGCAACGGCGACAATGCCCATGCAGAAAGCAGAAAGCTCCGTACCCAGTGTGCCAAACGAAAAGAGGATGCCCAACACCGCGCCAAATGCAGCCCCCGAGGACGCACCGAGCAAATCGGGGGAAACCATCGGATTGTTAAAGATGCCCTGGTACGCACCGCCCGCCATTGAGAGACCCGCGCCGATGAGCAGCGCCGCCAGAACACGAGGCAGCCGCACGTTGAAAAAGACATTTCCAGCGTCTGTAACAATCCCGCCCATACGTTCCTGCACCAGCCAGAGGAAGTCGCCCGGCCAAATGGAGAACTGCCCCAGGCAGAGGGAAACGACCGTAAGGCAAACAACACCGAGCACCAGTGCCAATATCCAAAACGCCGGAAATTTTCTTTTGCGGCGGTGCTCACAATGCGCATAATCATCGGTTTGCATCTTTTCGCCACCTGTCCGTTCCTGTTTTGGAGTAAAAGTGAATAGATATTCCCTATTTTATCAGACGCACAAAAGATATGCAATCTTTCGTCACAATTCGTTTGCAAATGGTCGGTTATCCTATAAAAGCGGAAGGATTTATGGTATAATAAAGAACATATTAAATGCAATATGGAACATAGCGGAGAATAACCATGCGAAACAAATGGGTTACTGGCTGCTGTGTGCTGGCTGTCCTGCTGCTTTTCTTTTTTTAAGTAAGGTAAAAGCCGCCTCATTGCTTTCAGTTTCGGTGCGGAAGGCGGTGGTGAAAGGCTTTGCCTCCGGCAACACGACGGTTAGCCATGTTATGTATCGTATTGCATGGGGCATCATCGTATAAGCAAGATTTTGTTTCACCACAAAGGAGGACACATAATGGAAAAGATTGTATTGTATATCAGCGGCATGATGTGCATGAAATGCAAAGGCAAGGTCGAGCAGGCGTTGAAAGACCTCGGTGGCATTTCCGCATACGAGGTGGATTTGGAAAACGGCAAAGCGTCCGTTGAATATGACGCGTCCGCTGTGACGCCGGACACCATGAAAGCTGTCATCACAGACAAAGGGTTTACAGTCACGGCAATCTCGTAATCCGTTTTAGACAAGAGGCAGGCACATCCATATCCGAACAAGCGCCCGACCGCTAAATCCAGGAAGATATACCATGTCATGCACCGACAACCCGTCTGCTCGAAATCGGACAGATCTGTTGGAATACACGTCGTATCTGCGCAGAAAATACTTGCCTTCACCTATCCAGCATCAAGCTTTATTATTGCACTTCCAAAAAATCATCCAATTGATGCTTTGCGGATGCGCTCTTAGCCAGAGGTAATTTAGTTTTTCAGCCAATACGTTTGAATGAACAAATAAGCAGCAAGGCCGACCGCACCGATGGCAATCACAATACGCAGTTGTTTGGCAGGGACGCGCCTCACAATATGCGGCCCAATAAACCCGCCAATAAAAAAACCAACGGCCAACGGGGCCACCGCCAACCAGTAGATATGCGCCCGGAAAGCAAACAAAATTGTCGCGACGAGATTCGATGCCCCCAGCGATACATTTTTCAGCGCGTTGTACTCAGCAAACTTCAAATGACTTGTGGCCGCAAGCATAGCGAGCATTACTACGCCGGCAGCTGCCCCGAAATACCCTGTATAAGCGCCTACAAGAAAAATGGCTACAAAGATCAGAATCTTAACTGCGTGTTTCCGCAAGACAAAATGCCTGCTTTCACCGCTCTGCGCAGTCGGCTGGGCCTTTAAATGCAACATTGGGGGACGTAAGATTAGTACAGCTGCACCAAGAATGAAAAACGGCACAATGTGTTCAAAAGAGGTTGCCGGAGCCACCAATAAAAGCAGGCCGCCGCAGATTCCGCCGCAGACCGTAAGCGGCAGTAATTGAAGAAGTTCGCGTTTATGGCCGCGCAATTCGTGCCCGGAGGCGGTTCCTGCTCCTACTGCGGAGAAGATTAATGCTGCGGTATTCGTAACATTCGCATAAACAGGCGGGATCCCGACCGCGAGCAATGCGGGATAGGAAACAAGCGAGGCAAGCCCCGCGACAGAGTTTACAAGTCCGGCCAAAATTCCGGCCGGAAAAAGAGCAAATATGTAGATCCAAAACAATCTCTGTTGCCACCCTTCTGTATTGTCTGTTGTTATGCTTTTTATGCGTAAGCAAAGTTTGTCAATTCAGCATGGTCTCTCATAAATTTTTCATGTCCGATTCATATGTGAGTCACAAATGCCTTTTATAATAAAGTCATGCTTTTTTCATTCCTTTTCTCCTCTCCTCAATCCTTTGTTTTATTTGATTTTGCCTCCGGTGTAAGAGCCGGGGGCTTTTTGTTCCATGATACAAAGGCGATCCCCTTGTGGACAAATACCGCATTTTCCCCAACACTGAATGTCCCTCGCCTGCCGCGACTTGCTTCTAGGGGACGGCGCTTTTATTATACACGGTTCAGCGTGGTCAAACAATATTGATTCCGAAGAATACCCATAACCATATGATATGCCCGATATCACGCCTTAGCGGATTAGGGAAAATGCATTTTATTTAGCGGAGGGCTTGCAGAATATACATACCACAATATGTGTGCGGTAATCAATAGTGCATTAAAATTAACAGATAAAGCGTTTACCTAATCCTGCTTAAAACGCAGGGATGAACGGCTTTTGCAAAGCAGCTTAGCAAAAGGCCTGGACAGTCAGCATCAAAGGTGCCGGCCGTCCAGGCCTTTTGCATAAAATTTAGATCAATTTGTGAAACGGCCGAAATGCTCTTTATTTCAACGATATTTTGCTGATAAATGCTTGGATTCGTGGGTTTTCCTGCTCACCAAAAAACAATTTTGGCGGTTTATCATCCAGTATCTGACCGTTGTCCATAAACAGAATGCGGTCGGCTACATCTCGCGCAAAGCCCATCTCATGGGTTACAACGATCATAGACATTCCTGCTTCAGCCACCGTCTTCATAACTTGGAGCACCTCACCAACCAGTTCGGGATCCAGTGCGGAGGTAGGCTCGTCAAACAACATGATATCCGGCTGCATAGCCAATGCTCTGGCAATTGCAACACGCTGCTGCTGTCCACCGGAAAGTTCACGTGCATAAGCGTCCCGTTTATCCGATAAGCCAACTGTTTCAAGAAGTTTTTCCGCTTGTTCAATAGCATCGCTTTTGTTAACCTTTTTTACGTGAACAGGCGCTTCAATAATGTTTTGCAGAACCGTCATATGGGAAAAGATATTAAAGCGTTGAAAAACCATGCCAACATGCATCCGCAGCATATTGATATCCGACTTTTCAACCTTTTGTCCTTTGAAAAAGATGGAACCTTGCTGGAATTCCTCCAAATGATTGATGCACCGCAGAATCGTGCTTTTACCAGAGCCGCTGGGCCCTAAAATCACAATTTTTTCACCTTGTTTTAAATCAAAGTTAATTCCCTTAAGCACCTCATTTGAGCCAAAACTTTTATGAATATTCTGCAACGATAAAATTGTATCTTTCATCTTTTACACCAACTTCTTCTTAAGCACATTGGAAAGCACCATAAAAATCGAGGTTATAATCAGGTACAAGACTGCAATCGATGTATACACGGAAAAAGCATTGAAAGAAGTGGCGATGATCTGATCACCCACCCGCATCAATTCTGCAACGGTCACCAAACTAACCATAGAGGAATTTTTGATGGTTGCCACAAACTGATTGACCATCGGAAGCAAACAGATTTTGGTTGCCTGCGGCGCAACGATGCGGCGCATTTCCAGTCCCCAGCCCATCCCCAGCGCTTTTGCGGCTTCCAATTGTCCGGGATCCACAGCCTGAATCCCAGAGCGGACAATTTCCGCTACATATGCCGCGGTATTCAGTCCAAGTCCCAATACAGCCGCACTAAAACTGGGCAAACTGATTCCGATGGAAGGCAGACCGAAATACAAGATAAACAGCTGCACCAGCAGCGGTGTACCTCGGAAAATCCAAATGTAAACGAAGGAGACCTTTGAAAGAACAACGTTTTTGGAATCGCGCATCAGTGCCAGGATAACACCGCAGACAAGTCCTAATATCAATGACAAAACAGAAATATATAATGTAATTGCCGCGCCTTGCAACAGATACGGCAGTTTTTGAATCACAATACTGTAGTCAGCCACCATCTGCCAGTCCTCCTAACGAGTCACAGGACATCATCTTTGTCATGATGTCCTGTGACAAAAAACCATTAAATTTTCGGTTGGTACAATTACGCTTTGCCTACAATCCACTTATCATACAATTTTTGAGCAGAGCCATCTTTTTTCATGTCGACGATTGTTTCATTGATGACTTTGAGCAAACCACTGTTACCCTTTGCGACTGCGGCAGACAAATTGGAGGATGTGAACGGTTTTCCAACTATTTTTACTTTGGAATCAGTTTTGTTTATCTCCAACTGGTTGAGCTGATCATTCACCACTGCATCCACACGTCCAGCTTCCAAGTCCGCAATGCAGCCAGTCGTATCTTTGTAGCCAACAACATCATATGTATATTTCTTCTCAGTCTTCATATCGTTCGCAACTTTTTCGCTGGTAGCGCCAGCTTTTACACCAACACGTTTTCCGTTGAGATTTGCCAGTGTTTTATATGTATTGTTATTGGCCAGCGTAACCAGCACCATACCCGTCTGCATGTATGCATCAGACATATCGACAGCTTTGCGGCGCTCCGGCGTATCATACATAGCGGCAATTGCCATGTCATAGTCGCCTTTTTGGACAGACGGAATAATAGACGTAAAGTCCATATCTGTGACTTCCAGTTTCACGCCTATTTTTTGGGCAACACGCTGAGCAAAATCAATGTCATAACCAACGATCTTGTTTGTTTTCGAGTCGCGGTATTCAAACGGCGCATAATTTCCCGTGGCCATTTTCAAGACACCCGCTTTTTTAATTGTGTCTACTGCGGTTTGCTCAGAGGAAGACGTTGTGTTCTTATTTGTGGAGGCACACCCGACCAGAGAGAATGTCAACAGGGCAGTCATCACCAATGTCAGTACTTTTTTTGAACTTTTCATACCATTTTCTCCTTCAAATCAACTCTGTGGATATTTAAAAAAAGGCGCAAAACGTCACAGCGTTTTGCGCCTTTGCAAAAACTGGGTATTGTGAATTATCTTTGTTTCCAGAACTATTGGCTTGTTCCAATGCTCATTAGTATACGGGGCGATTGAGCGTTTGTCAATACTTATGATAATAATTTTTTATCATACAAATAAATATTGCAATTGGCACTGTTTTATGATAAAAAATTATTGCGTTTTAAAAAGGTTAATGTTACTATGAATATTATGCACAGATACATATATTTCGGAGGGGTGATCGTTTACGGGAACGGCGATGGAACAAGCTGAAAAGCTCGTTGAATTTTTAGGGGAAATCTTAGGGGACGCCTACGAGGTTGTACTTCAGGATGTTAATCCAGACAACATGAAAATTGTTGCAATTGCAAACGGCCATGTCAGTGGACGCTCAATCGGTGCTCCAATGACGGATTTGTCTTTGCAAATGTGTTCAGACGAATCATGGAAGACCAAAGACTACGAAGGAAATTATGTAGGGGTCACAAATGATGGAAAAGTACTTAAATCTTCTACATTCTTTATAAAGGAAGACGGAAAATTGCTCGGGATGCTTTGCATCAACCAAGACACCAGCCGTTTTCAGGCTTTAAGCGAGGAAGTCCTTCGTTTAGGCGGGGTTGAAATCCCTTCAATGAAAAAACAAAAATCAGCACTCCCCAAAATCGAAAATTTTTCCGAGAACATTTCCGAATTGACAAGCCATGCCATTCGTGATGCCATGGGGCCGGAAAATCAAATTCCCCTCAATCATCTCAAGCAAAGCGAACGTATAAAAATCGTCGCCTATTTAGAGCAAAGGGGTGTATTCATGATGCGCGGCGCAGTCAGCACAGTTGCCGAGCAACTAGAATGTTCAGAGGCCAGTATCTACCGATATC